>DAOVDU010000114.1 GCA_030669305.1 Candidatus Aminicenantota bacterium | reverse complement strand
AGCCTGTTTAGCCTACTTTAAGTACAGAAGCTATAAATGAGGATAAAGCTCAAAACTGATATTAATAAGGGCAAGACAACGCTTCGCTGGCAAGACAAAGCCCTAACGGGCGGCAAGACATAATAAATGGCAAGACATAATAAATTCAAAACTTAAAAGCTCAAAACTCAAAGCTGACAAAGTTAGGAGTGAGGAGTTAGGAGCAAGATAAACTCAAAATGCAGTAACTTCTCAATAAGTGTGGGTAGTAGCTCTGGATTCCCGCCTCCGCGGGAATGACGATTGAGTGTAAGTGTCTGTCATTCCTGCGAAAGCAGGAATCCAGTGATTAGTTACAAATATAATCTACCCCCAATTATTGAGAACTTACGGGAAAAGGAGAAAAAAAGATGAAAAAGGTTAGTTTAGAGCTTGGTAGTGGTGGGAAGATGATGAGAGATTTTATCGACCAGCACATTGTCAGGACGTTTAAAAACCCTCTCTTGAATGAACTCTCAGATTCAGCACATCTCCCTCAAGGAATTGCATTCACGACCGATAGTTATGTAGTTGACCCGATCTTTTTCCCAGGTGGGGACATAGGCACTCTGTGTATAAACGGAACAGTCAACGACCTAGTCGTTTCAGGTGCAGAGCCACGTTATATATCTCTATCCCTTATTCTGGAAGAAGGCTTTTCCTGGGAAGACTTGGAAAAAGTCTTAAAATCCATCAAAAATGCAGCTAAAAAGGCATGCGTCGAGATAACCACAGGAGATACCAAAGTCGTCAGACGCGGCCAGTGCGACAAAATCTATATAAACACTTCAGGCGTAGGACCAATCATAGCCAAACCATGTCTTCAGAAAATCCAGCCCGGTGACAAAATCATCCTCACTGGAACTCTTGGAGAACACAGCCTGGCAGTGATGTTAGCCAGAGGCGATTTTGGATTTGAAACTCAGGCTAAGAGCGACTGTGCTCCTTTAAATTTCCTTCTTCCTCTCTGGAAAAAAGGAGTCCTGTGGATGAGAGATATCACACGAGGAGGCCTGGCAACTATCCTTTCGGAACTTGCCGAAAAACTCCCCTGCTCTATTGTTTTACAAGAGGAAAAAATACCTTTATCCCAAGCTGTAAGAGGTGCGACAGAGCTCTTAGGGATAGATCCCATGTATCTTGCTGGTGAAGGTAGAGCAGTCCTTGTGGCTCCGGAAAAGAAAGCAAATGAAATACTCAGCAAAATAAAAGAAGACAAGCTTGGAAGAAAAGCAGAGATCATAGGTCAGACAGAAGACAAAATCGGAAAACCGGGAGAGCTCCTTCTCTCTGCGCTCTCAGGTGGTTTAAGGCTGCTTGAGCCTCTGACATATGAACTCCTTCCCCGCATCTGCTGAAGAAGGAAATTTCAACCATCCTATGGATTGAACATTGAAAAGCTCTAGTACAAAAAATGAGCCATATATCGTCTTCTAGTAATTCTCCAAATAGAATTTTAATAAAAACAATACTTCTTTTTTTAGATTATCTTTAGCCCATTGCTTATACTTATCATTCAGTATTTCTCCCAGGCCCTGGAGAATATATCTTTCATTAATATTTTCTAATTTCTTGATACATCCCTGTAAATATTTTTTAAAATCCATGGCTGTTCTTAACTTTACTATTTCCTTATTGACCTTCCAATTATTCTTCATAAAAAACCAAAGGTCAAAAATATCTCTATTAGCAATAGCTTTTCTTTCTGAAAACGCAACTAATTTATGAGCAAACATATCCTCTTTATTTATTACTAACATAGAAATTCCTAAATAATTCTTTACCTCGTAGCTGTCAGGAAAAATCCTTTTAGAAATCTCAACTTTTATATTTCTTTCTTTTTCCCCATAAGAAAGGAGAAAAAATAAGGTGGCGTGTTTTTCCTTTTGATTTTTTATTTTACCTGCCTTTTTTAAAATCTTCATTACATTATGAAAAACATCATCTTTTTTCTTTATATCCAAAAGATTAAAATCCAAATCTACAGAAAATCTCGGTAAATTATAGAAAAGATAGCCTGCAGTGCCTCCCTTAAAACCCAACAAGGAAGCAATAGAAATATTGGAATAAATTTCTTTCAAAATTTGAACCAAAATTAATTTATGCTGATTAATATCTAACATTGTTATCCAAACATTTTTTTGGCTTTCTTTAATAATTGTTTGTTCTGATAAATAACTGCTATTTCTAGGACTTTTTCTTTATCCAGAACATCTAAATTATCAAAATGATATTCATGATAAAGATAGAGAGCATCTAATAAAGCTCTTTCTTTAGTAGCAATTGCATAGTTTTCATCTATAATAATACCAGAAGAATTTAAAAGAAATTTACCTTTTATTTTTCTATACCTGATGCTGTAACCATCTACAGTAATAAAGCGAGATAAATAACTCACAACAAATAATCTTTCATAATGTTGGAAAATAACTCCCTCTTCTTGAAGAACAGTTTCCAAGCTAATATAGGAAGGCACAAAAATTTTAGTAGCTAATTCAAACTTGTTATATTCAGCTTTCACATAAATGCCGCGCCTAACTTGTTTTAAAACTCCCTTTTTAACATAATAATTTATTCTTGATTTTAATAAATTTCTATTTGACTCATTTAAGAACAAAGAAATCTCTTTGGTAGTGAAAACAGTATTTTTGGCATTGTATAATTCGAATGTGAAATTCTTTTTCTTCATTTCATGAACTAAATGTAAGATATTTTCTTACCTCCAGTTTATATTTTTTAATTTATGAAGTCAAGTTATAGCCCTTAAATTTCACGCAAGATTGGAATTTAGAGATTTTATTATATATCTCCTATCCACTTTACCCATTTAAGTTCTTTTTTGGTAGCTTTGTACAGTCCCTCATCTGCTGTGACTAAAGGTATCCCCTCCTCATCTGCTAGTAACTTCTCAATAAGTGTGGGTAGTAGCTATGGATTCCCGCCTCCGCGGGAATGACGATTGAGTGTAAGTGTCTGTCATTCCTGCGAAAGCAGGAATCCAGTGATTAGTCACAAATATAATCTACCCCCAATTATTGAGAACTTACGATTTTATTTGAAAAATATACACTCTAATCTTATAATGCATATCATTAATTGGCTTTTTCCCAAAGTTGCTCCGCGTGTCATTGCAAGCGAGCGAAGGGAGCGTGGCAATCTCATAGGGTAAAATGAAAATAAAAAGGTCACCTAATTTCGTTTTATTACTAATTCTCACAATTCTGGTGGCCGCAACCGGATATTTTATTGCGAAAAAAATCTCAATAAAAAAAGATATAGAAAAATCCGATTATTCCTGCCTCATCCAACCTGCAAAGATAAAATATACCTCACTCGAAGGGGAAAGAGTCGAAATCCATTTCAGAATAAAGAACCAAGGGATGGCTGGATGGAGCTTTAAGGGAAAAAACCCTTGTTATCTCTCTTTCCATCTTCTGGATGAAGAAGGAAAAAATATTAGATACGACAACCGCCGTTTTCCCCTTGCACAAAAGGTCAAGCCCGCTAAAACGATTGATATGACAATCCCAGTCAGAGCTCCTCTTGAGAAGGGAAAATACATCCTTGAATTCGATATGCTCAGCGAAGGAATTGTTTGGTTTAAAGACTATGGGTCTAAAACCTCAAGAATCGCACTCACAATCAAAGAAAAGAAATGGCCAGACGATAAATACGGCTTAAATCTAGATTACGGAAAGTATACAAAATTCAGCTCTAGCCTGCCTGAGTTCAACAAAATCTACAAGCTCATCCGCCTAACTCTGAATCAAAACAAAGTGGAATTTAAAGGAAAAACAGGAAAAGTTTTTGGCTTCTCGGCAGGAACAGAGTACCCTCAAATCTGGCTGAGGGATGCAGCAACGATCATCCCTGCATCCCGGTACTTCTACGATAGGCATTTTCTGTGCTCGTGGCTGGAAGAGCATCTGGTATTTCAGAAAGAGAACGGATCTCTGGAGGATTGGATTGATTCCAGGGGAAAGTCTGATAAAAACACTACTGAAACAGACCAGGAGGCAAGCGCAGTGCATTCAGCCTATCAAATCTCTAAAATCCTTGGCCCAAAATGGCTGGAGAAAACAATCAATGGAGAAAAGATAATTAGCAGACTGGAAAAGGCACTCAATTTTGTCCTGAGCGATCGCTTTAATGAGGAGTATGGACTCCTAAAAGGAGCGCATACTGCTGACTGGGGAGATGTAGATATGGTGGATGGAGACAAAAAGGCAGTCTATGTGGACGAGAGAACGCACTGGACAGTTGATATCTACGACCAGAGTATGTTCCATCAGGCCTGTCTTAATATGGCGGAAATGCTCGACTCGCTAGGAAATGAGAAAAAAAGAGCCTTCTGGCTGGAAAAAGCTGAATCCATAAGAAAAAATACTAATAAATGGCTCTGGCAGAAAGACAAAGGTTTTTATAAAGTCCATCTCCATCTGGATTCCCTGCTTCACGATTTTGA
>DAOVDU010000070.1 GCA_030669305.1 Candidatus Aminicenantota bacterium | reverse complement strand
ATTATATTAAAATTATATTGTCAACTTTATTTTATCTTTTGCAAACATCTACATCCCCCTGTCACGCTTTCATCTTTTCTTGCATATTTAAACGTAAGTTCTCAATAAGTGTGGGTAATAGCTATGGATTCCCGCCTCCGCGGGAATGACGATTGAGTGTAAGTGTCTGTCATTCCTGCACCTGCCTTCGCAGGTGTAAACTTGTCCCCGCGAAAGCGGGGAGCAGGAATCCAGTGATTAGTCACAAATATAATCTACCCCCAATTATTGATAACTTACATTTAAACCAGATAAACTATTATATGGTTGAATCAAAATAGATTTTATGTCATTATTCTAATTCATTTATAGAAAATTATTATCTCAATAAAGGGAGGACAAAAAATGTCATCGATTTTTGAAGGACTTAAACCAGAGCATCTTTGGAATCAATTTGAACAGATTTTAAAGATTCCTCATTGTTCAGGTAATGAAAAAGCCATTGGTGACTATATCGTTTCTGAGGCCGAACGTCTTAAACTTGACTGGAAAAGAGATGATGTAGGCAACATCGTTGTCTCGAAAAAAGCTTCTCAAGGCAATGAAAATCCAGAGGGCGTTATTCTCCAAGGGCACATGGACATGGTATGCGAGAAAAATTCCGATGTGGAGCACGATTTCACGAAGGATCCTATAGAAGCAGAAATCAAAGGAGAATGGATTTATGCAAAGGGAACTACTCTTGGGGCAGACAATGGAACTGGTGTTTGCGCTGCACTGGCAATCATGGAAGATGACAGCATAGTCCATCCTCCAATGGAATTTCTTTTTACTGTAGACGAGGAGACAGGTCTTACAGGTGCTACCCAGATTCAACCTGGTTTTCTTCACCATAAAAAACTCCTTAATCTTGACAGCGAAGACGAGGGAGAATTTACGATAGGTTGTGCTGGAGGCGCTGACACTCAAATCTTCCTGCCTCTAAAGAGAGAAAAAAGCAATAATGGAGAATTCTACAAGGTTAAAATCTTTGGGCTCAAAGGCGGACATTCAGGAATTGATATCAATCAAGGAAGAGGGAATGCAATAAAATTACTTGCCCGCATTCTCTGGCAGAGTATGAAAGAAATCCCTTTTAAGCTGGTTAGCATTAATGGGGGAAATCTGCGAAATGCCATCCCTCGAGAAGCTTGGGCTCATATATTTGTTGTGGATGGACAGAAAGATGCATTCTTTTCTTTTATACAAAAAGCTTTTGATAATATAAAAAATGAATATAAATCAGTAGAGACAGAAGCAGCTGTATCATTTGAAAGATCGGATAAACCTGCAGAAGACCCTCTGACTAAGGATACTATGCAAACTTTAATCAACTTTCTCTTTTCCCTTCCACATGGTGTAATTTCCATGCATCCGGAAATAGAAGGCCTTGTTGAAACGTCCACAAATCTTGCTGTAATTCATACGAATGAAGATAAAGCTCAAATCATCTGCAGTACAAGAAGCTCTGTGGAATCAGCTTTAGAAGCCACACGAAATACTATCGCAGCACTCTGCGAACTTGTTGATGCTGAAATTATCCAAGAGGAGGGTTATCCTGGTTGGACCCCAAATCTCCAGTCTTCGTTACTAAAAACACTAAAAGAGGTTTATAAGAAGAATTTTGATAAAGAACCTGAGGTTGGAGCTGTCCATGCAGGCCTGGAATGCGGTATTATAGGAGAAAAGTTTCCAGGCATGGACATGATTTCTTTCGGTCCAACGATCGAACATCCGCACTCCCCAGGAGAAAGATTACATATAGGTTCAGTCGAAAAATTCTGGAAATTCCTGACTGCTGTGCTAGCCGAGCCGGCATGATTATTTCATCCTAAGCCGTAAGACGTAAACCATAAGCCGAGAAAAATTTTAGTTTTATCTAATCCAGAGGATATTTCTTAAAAGAAAGCCTCTCTTTCTTCTTAAAAATCTTGAACATGTCTTCAGCTATCTGGCAAATAGTTTGGGAATTTTCTACATTTAGAACCCATTTATCAGGTATTGCCTCAATACCCAGCAAAGTTCCCAGAATAGCTCCTGTAACAGATCCTGTTGAGTCGCTACTTCCCGAATGGTTTACTGCAGCCTGTATTCCTTTTTCATAGTCATCAGAAAACTTTAATGAGCAAAATAAGGCTATTGCCAGTGCTTCTTCTCCAGTCCACCCCTCTCCTATTTCTCGAATCGAATTTTCAATTGGCTCTTGAACTGTAAAGAGTTCAAGTGCTTTTTCGATTTTTTTTAACGTCTCTTCATGCCTTTTATATATAGAAAGTCGTTCCATACTCAACTCTATGGAATCTCCGAGAGTTTTACCCTCAAGAATATGGGCTATCAACTCAGAGAGAAATCCCGCAGGCAGATATCCTTGAGGATTTCCATGAGTAATCGATGCATATTCGATCCCCTCTCGAAACGCCATGTCTGATGGAAAGGCTAAGCCAACTGGCGCGATGCGTGCCAATCCGCCGCTCTCCTTACTATCATTTATGGGATTTTCAATGGAACCCATTTTCCCGCTCATTAATGCACTCAAGCAAGTATAATTTGGAGATCTTATTTGAAACTGATTACTCTGAGACTCAATCCATTCTAGATATCTTCTATAGATGATATTAACTGAGTTACATTCCCCTTTTGTAATCAATCTTTGATATGCTTGAATACAGCCAACTGCAGTTGCTAATGATAGTTGGGAATCATCGGTGTATGAGCCGGCTTTAAATCCGGCCCAGGTATCAAAATCAGTAATCCCATCTTCTCCGTATTTTTTCTTAATTTTCGTCAAAGAGAGAAACTCAACAGGTGCCCCCAAGGCATCACCAATCGTAAGTCCCAGAAAGCAGCCTTTAAATTTACTGAGCATTGTATCTTCCATTATTTTTGTCGATTATATCAGTTATAGTTTTGCATTTTAAGAAGGATATTTATCGAAAGAGAGCATCTCTCCTTTTTTAAAAAGCCTGAACATGTCCTCGGCAATTCTGATGATGTTCTCAGAATTTTCTAATTTTAGAATCCAATGTTTTGGTATGGCTTCCTTTCCATGCAAAGTTCCCAATAAAGCTCCAGTAATCGATCCTGTAGAGTCACTGTCTCCTGAATGGTTAACTGCAGCAAGTACTCCATTTTTAAAATTATTTTCGTGTATCAATGCACAGTATAGCGCTATGGCCAATGCTTCTTCTCCTACCCATCCTCCTCCTAATTCTTGAATGGCTTTATCAGCGTTTTTTCTAACAGAGGAGAGTTTACGTGCATGTTTAATTTTATTCAATGTTTTTTCGTGGCCTTCAAACGTTTTAAGTAGAGTTATGCTCAATTTAATAGATCCTCTAAGTGTTTTTCCTGCCACTAGATGAGTGATCATTTCAGATAGGAATCCTGCCGGCAGGTATCCAGAAGGATGCCCATGAGTGATTGCAGCAAATTTAACTCCCTCTCTAAATGCCATGTCATTTGGAAAAGCCAGTCCAACAGGAGCTGTACGTGTCACGCCTCCACAGCCTTTGCTGTTGTTGATTTTAATTGCAGTTGTTCCCATTTGACCACTTTCTAAAGCACTCAAAGTTGTATTTCCCGGAAATCTTCTTTGAAAACTGTCATTTTGAGATTCAAACCATTCCAGATATTTTCTATAAACCATTGAAACAGTATTAAAGACTCCAGTTTTTCTCCAATTCTGATATCCGAGGATGCAACCAATAGCAGTGGCCAGTGACATCTGAGTGTCGTCTGAATATGAGCCTGCCTTAAAACCTTTCCAATTTTCAAAATCTGTAATCCCTTTTTTTCCATATTTCTCTCTGATTTTTTGTAAGGAACGAAATTCTACAGGAGCACCTAGCGCATCACCGGCCGCAAGTCCCAAAAGACAACCTTTGTATTTATTGATCATAGTGTTTTCTTCTATATTTTTAGCATTGATTCAAGCTTTTCTTTATCCGTACCTATAAGTTTTGCTAAATTCTCTTTGTTGATCTTTTTCTTCCTGTACGCTTCTATAGCCAAGTTCTGGAATCGATCAGAGAGAAGTGCTCTACTTCTTCCTTTTTTTTGTTGCATTTCCTCTGCCATATTTCCGAAAAGTTCCTCCTCATGATGGTTAGAATCAAGTTTTTGGTATTCCTTTAATTTTGTTTGAGATAAATATTCCAGTTCTTTCAATGTACGCAGTAAAGCAATGGTGCTCACGCCAAAGTAACGTTTGAGATAGAGTACATCCTCATAATTTAGTCGTTTCATTCGGATGTCCTTTTCAATAATTTCTTGAACTTTTTCAGGGGGTATCAGGAAATGCGAGGCAAATTTATGGGCAAAGCGTTCTCGTTTATGATAGAGTGTGAGATACTCATCGACAAAGATATCCGGATTGTCAACCACGGGACCATCATAACGGTGTTTTAAGTAATGGCAGTATTCGTGAGCAGCAACAAAAACCTGGTAACCGAACGACTGGTTACTGTTCACAAGGGCAAAAGCAGCCTGCTTCAACTCGATAAAGATGAACACGCCTGAAATCTTCAATTCTTCAGAAACTGGATGTCTTAACATGCGGAGGCCGTTAAGCTCTAGCAGAGAAAAAATGTCACGAATAGGCTCACTGCCCAGGCCAAGCCGCCTCCTTTCTTGTGCTGCCATTCTTTCCGCAGTGATATGGGTATAAAGTGGTGCAAGGTCTAAATGCCTTCTAGTCAATTCTTCAAGCCGTAAGTATTTATCGCAATAATTCTGGAATTTTTTCAGCACTCGCTTTGTTTTTCTATTCATTCCTTCCCTTTTAAAGAGGAAACTGAAGCCTTCCTCTTTTTCCACAATAAAATAGGAGATGTCTTTCTTCAGAAATTTTGCTATGCTGGACAAGCTTTCAAGCCTTGGGGCTCTTTGCCCTAATTCAAGGAAGGAGATGAATTCGTTGGACAGGCCAACGGATTTGGCTAATTCTTCCTGTGTTAGGCCGATTTCTTCTCGTAGTTTTCTGATTTTGGTACCTATAATTTGATACATTCTAATCCCCTTAAAAAGGATAATTTTTTATAACCTTATGCCATAAAAATGTCAAGATGTACAGAAAACATTTGTTTTGACTTCCTATTTTTACTTTGATATAAATAACAATAAGTATTAAAAAAAGTTAATAATAAAACTAAAAAACCATTGCTAAAGAATAACCAAGGTCATTCAGAAGATGCTTTCAATAAAAATTTTTATGAGATTCTTCTGAATAACCTTAATGACGGAATATATTTCCTTGATCAGGAAAGAAAAATATTCTTCTGGAACCAAGGCGCAGAACATATTACTGGTTTCAAGGCATCTGAGGTAATCGGGAAAAGATGTTCAGATAACATCCTTATCCATGTGGATGAGAGAGGAATTAGTCTATGTGAGGAAAACTGTCCGGTTAAAAAAACTCTCTCTGAAGGCAAAATTCATAGCTTGGAGGCCTATCTTCATCATAAGGATGGCTACAGGCTTCCTACATCTATCCGTGTTATTCCGATACACAATAAAGAACTAGAGGTAATCGGGGCTATAGAAACTTTCTGTGATATATCTCCCAAGCTTTTAATGCCCCAAAGAACTCAAGAATTGAAGAGAATGAATTTGTTCGATTCGCTTACAGAGACAGGTAACAAAACGTTTATTGAAATGCATCTCAATTCCCGGCTTGATGAAATGCATAGATATCGATTGCCATTCGGTGTTCTATTTGTAGACATTGATCACCTCTCAACGGTTAATGAGACCCATGGCACAGATGTTGGTAACAGAATATTAAGGATGGTAGCTCAGACACTCTCCAATAACATTCGATTTTTCGATATTATAGGCCGTTGGGGAGGTGAAGAGTTTATTGTTATTGTCCTTAACGTCGATGAACATAAGCTGGATTTTGTTGCAAATAAGCTGCGATTGCTTGTTGAACAATCTAATATTATGGTTGAAGAGACACAGTTAACCAGAGTTACTGTTTCCATTGGCGCAACTATTGCTCAAAGGTTTGATACCGTAAAGATACTGGTGAAACGTGCTGAATCGTTGATGAACCACAGCAAATGGTTAGGCAGAAATCGAGTGAGCTTGAATTTTGAAAAGGAAGAAATATAAATTTAACTGATTTACTTTATCTTTTCGGGTATGAAGGCCGTTTTGGTTTTTTTGGCGGATTTTTCTTAAGCTCCTCTAAAATAACTTCAATGGCTTTTTCAAGCTGCGGATCTCGTCCGGCAATCACATCGGCTGGCTTTTGCTCAACTTCTATATCAGGGGGAACACCAACATTTTCAACTACCCAACCGTCTTCTGTCCAGATTGCAAGGTTAGGAGCACTTACATAACCACCGTCCATCAGTACAGGAAACCCTAATGTTCCGACAAGACCTCCCCAAGTCCTTTTTCCAATCAATTTGCCGAGTTTGAACTTTCGGAACATCCAAGGGAGTAGATCACCACCAGAGCCGGCTGTCTCATCGATGAGCATAATCTTGGGACCTTGAATAGAAGCTCCAGGTGTCTTGAAATCTGCTCCGTATCGCATATGCCAGTAGCTGGTTAAAGGGCGCCGCAGGATATCGATATAATAATCCGCTATAAGGCCTCCACCGTTAAAGCGCTCGTCGATGATAATGGCATCTTTATCAACCTGGGGGAAGAAATAGCGCTTAAAATAAGTATGGCCTAGAGTTGAGGTGTTTGGCACATAGACATAAGCTACACGTCCTCCAGTAGCTTCGTCAACTTTCTTAAGGTTTCCTTCTACCCAGTCGCGGTTCCGCAGGGCACTTTCACTCGACAATGGAACTACCTGGACTGTACGGGAACCTTTACCATCAGGATTTGACCCCACTGTTATTTCTATGATTTTTCCGGCAGTATTCTCAAAAATATTGTAAAGATTCGTCGGCACACGAAGTTCTTTGCCTTGCACGGAAAGAAGATACTCCCCTGCTCTGACATCTACACCAGGCTCTGTTAACGGCGAACGCAGCTCTGGATTCCAATTGAGGCCTCCATATATTTTCTTGAAGCGATAGCGTCCGTTTTCAATAGAATAATCGGCTCCAAGCAACCCCCCAGGAACACGTTTTGGCTGGCTGAGAAAATCACCTCCTCCTACACGATGGTGTCCAACAGCTAGCTCACTGCACATCCACTGGATGACCCGATTAAGGTCATTTCGGCAGGCAAGATGAGGAAGGAAAACAGCGTATTTTTTATACATGGCTTTCCAGTCCACACCATGCATATTGGTTGCATAGAAGTAATCGCGGTTGATTCTCCAGGATTCGTGAAAAATTTGCCGCCATTCTTCTCTTGGGTCAATGCGAACCTCGATGGCATCAGTATTGATCTTCCCTTGACCTGGTTTAATTTTGCCGGATAAAGCAGCGATACCCCATATGTTTTTCGACACATAAAGAACCTTCTTTTTATCGGCTGAAATTTCATATCCGTTAACCTCAGACATGACAATTTCATCTTTGCGTTTTTTAAGATCGTACTTATGCAGCTTTGTTCCTTTTGCATAAGGGCCTCTGCTTGTTGAAGACGCCTCCAGGTAAAAAATTTCTTTCTCTTTGCCTGCTTGCAGGCTGAAATAATTACCGGCAGATATTGGAACTGTTAGTATTCGGTAGCTGATGCCTTCGAAGTCGATAAAGAAGGTTTCTTCAACCTTAGACTTCTCCTTCTTCTCCTTGGGTTTTTCCTTTTTTTCAACACCCTTCTCTTCATCACTCTCTTTTGCAAGCGGTGAAGGAATATCCTTTTGAAGCACAGCAAGATAAATTAATCGTGTCATACGCATATCTGCATTCGACATAGCAAACCATTGTTTTATAGGCCCGGCATCGGTGGAGGCGAAAAAGTAAAGGTATTTACCACTCTCGTCGAAAACCGGATCACCGATATCGCTCATTCCATCCGAAACAGGATAGGATTTATCTTGTTCAATGGAATATATATAAACCCTGTCAATATAAGCAGCAGTATTCAGGGTATAGGCAATCCATTTTGAATCAGGTGACCATGCTGAATGGATCGTCTTAGCCCGGCTTGGTCCGCACATATAATCCGACCCTATCTTTCTCATAACACCTGTCTTCAAGTCTATCCAGTACAAAGACCTGGAGTTGTCGGTAAAAGAGATCTTCTGGCTGTCAGGTGCCCAAACAGGGGAATTATAAAAGCCAGCTCCATTTATTTTAAAAGTCTTAACTTCTCCCTTGCCTTCTTGCTTTCTTATATAAAGTTCATATTCGCCGGATCCATCTGAAAAGTAGACGATGTATTTACCGTCAGGTGACCAGACAGGTGACCGCTCATGAGCGCCTGTTGTGTTTGTAATGTTGCGAGGATCACCTTTCTCAGCAGGAATCGTAACAATTTCACCGCGAAACTCGAATACGGCCCTTGCTCCTGAAGGAGAAATCGAAGCATTACGGAAATAACGCGCTCCTTTGATATAACGAGGCCGAAGCTCCAGAAGATCGGCAGCCACACCGATTCTTAGTCTTGTGCTCTGTGCCTGGCTTGGGTCGAATATGTGAAGATGTGCACCCTGTTCATAGATTATTTTTCCTCCTCCAGCAGAAGCGCTGAGTACAGGAAAATCAGCATGCTGGGTCAGCTGCTTAATCTCTTTGGAATTCGGATTAAAATGAAATAGGTTAAACTCTCCGTTTCTGTCAGAGCGGAAATAAATCTTATCCTCTATCCACATCGGGTCTGTGTCATTGCATCGTCCTTCAGGTTGAGGAATTTTCTCAACAGAATGATCACTGAACTTGTAAAGCCATATGGTTGTAACTCTTCCCCCACGGTAGCGCTTCCACTGATGGAAAGGTTCAGAAAGAGGGGTATAAGCCATTCTTGTGCCATCAGGTGAATAGGCCGCCTTGTATGCATTAGGAATCTTTAAAGGTTCAGGAAATCCTCCTTCAATATCTACAGTAAAAAGCTGAGTATAACGTCTTGTAAATACAGAGCGTGGAGAAATAAAAAGCACGGAAAGGCCATCAGGTGTGAAACCGCGGACACTATCTCCTCCTGGATGCCAGGTCAGTCGTTTCGGAATTCCGCCTTCAACCGGGACTATAAAAACATCTGTATTACCGTCGTATTGGGCACTAAAGGCAATAAGTCTTCCATCAGGGGAAAAAGCAGGGTTGGATTCAATTCCTTTGTCAGATGTCAGACGGCGAACTCCTTGCCCGTTTATATCAGATACCCAGAGGTCACCAGCATAGACAAAGGCAGTATGTGTTTTACTGACAGCAGGTTGACTCAACAGCTTTGTATCTTTGATATCAATTTCACCTGCCATTAAAACAGGGAGGATAAAGATCAATATCAAAATAAACAAGTTTGAATAAAAATATTTTCTCATTAATACCTCCTTCTTTAGGTTTGTAAAGCGTTAAGCATACTTTTTGTAATGAAAAAATAAATTTTAATATATATTATATGTAAAATGCAAAGGCTAAGAAAATACTTTTTTCTGGAATCTCAAGCCCGGTTCTTATACAATTAAAACCATAGCAGATATGAAAAGGAAAAGGTAGAAAAAGAAATAGCAATAAATGTTCTCTCACAAATTTAAGGAGAGCTTAAAATGAAAAGAAGAGAAGCTCTAATAACCTTAAGCTGTGTGACCTTAATTGGTCCAAATCTTTTTTCAAAGATAAGAAGGAGAAAATACATGAAAAAAGAAGTCAAAACCGAAAAAGCCCCAAAGGCAATCGGGCCCTATTCACAGGGAATAGAAGCAAATAGTTTCATTTTTGCTTCCGGTCAAATTGCAATTGATCCTTCGACAGGAGAGTTAAACACCGGAAGCATTGAAGAACAAACGAGGTTGGTTTTAAACAATCTCAAGGCCGTTCTCGAAGCGGCAGGAAGTTCTTTCGATAAAACTGTTAAATGTACAGTATTTCTCCAGGATATGAACGATTTTAGCCGGATGAATGGAGTATATGCTGAGTTTTTTAAATCTCCTTTTCCTGCGCGTGCAGCTGTTCAGGTGGCCCGTTTGCCTAAGGATGTAAAGGTTGAGATAGAAGCGATAGCAATAAAATAGAGAGAGGGAACTAATCGAATGGCAAATGCAAAAATATTGGTTGTCGAAGATGAAGGCATAGTATCTATAGACATTAGAAATATGTTAAAAAATTTGGGATATACCATTGCGGGAGTTGCCTTTTTGGGTGAGGAGGCCGTTCAAAAAGCAGAGAGCACACAGCCTGATTTAGTGCTGATGGATATCGGATTAAAGGGAGAAATTGACGGTATTGAAGCCGCTAAAACTATACGCGATCGATTTCATATTCCGGTTGTATTCCTAACAGGTTTTGCAGACGAAAACACATTGACGAAAGCAAAGGAAGCAGTTCCCTCTGGTTTTATTATTAAACCGATAAAAGAGGAAGAACTAACAGCGACTATCAAACAAGCGCTTTCTAGTAATAGTGAAAAGTAAAGGTTCATCTCCTATTTAGTTGATGCAAAGGGTTCGAGGATTCAAGGATTCAAGTGTTTTTTTTGTAGCGAGTTAGTAAGTGCTTTGAGCATCCTCTCGACCTCTCTTTTTCCCTCCTGTGCAAACTTTTAATTCTTTGTAATTCTTAAGCATTTCACTCGAATCCCTGACCCCTTGACCCCTTGAATCC
>DAOVDU010000108.1 GCA_030669305.1 Candidatus Aminicenantota bacterium | reverse complement strand
ACTTAAAATCCCTCGTAGGTTATCCTACGTGCCGGTTCGAGTCCGGCCCCCGGCACAATTTTTTGTCTCTTATCCCCTGAAAACACATCAAAAACAAATTCAAATTCTATTAGAATGAAGCTGAATAGGAGATATGATCTTGGGATAATCGAAAAAATGTAATTCTAAATTTCCACAATTTTTCGAAAATGAAATCCATAGATAGAAAATGATATTGCTAGGTGGAAAAAGCCGGGACGCCTTACAAGTGTCCAGGAAATAAGTTTCCAGTAGTGAAATCTTTCTTTTCCTATTATCCCTAAAAACCAGATAGATTTAAAGAATGCTCTAAGGTTACAAAAATTGAAGTTAATTTTTTTCTTTAATGCTTTAGACTTGTAACTCTTTAAGAATGTTATCACCCGTTTATAATAGTGTTTTGGTGAATAAATCGTATTAAGGATTTTCTTATACCCATTAATGAGTATTTCAACGTTCATTTTAGGAATGAAGTTGATCGAAAAGTCTGTGTTATTACCAGATGAGTCATTCAGCAATCTGTTTTCTTTTTTCAGGCGGCCATAAAGTCTTGTGCCACGAGGTGCTTGCAACAATCCAACCATAGCTGTAACAATTCCGCTCTTTTGAATAAAATTTATCTGACTTTCAAAAATTGAATGAGGGTCATTATCAAAACCTACAATAAATCCTCCTTGAACTTCAAGGCCATTGTCCTGGATTTTTTTAACACAAGCTACCAGGTCACGATTTTTATTCACATATTTATTGCATTCTGTGAGGCTTTCTTCATTTGGCGTTTCAATTCCAACAAAAACCTTATTAAACCCAGCCTTGGCCATTAATCGCATCAGTTCCTCGTCATCGGAAAGATTTATAGATGCTTCTGTGAAAAAAGAAAAAGGATATTTTTTCTGCTTCATCCAATCGATTAGAAAGGGAAGAATTTCTATTTTCAGTCTTTTCCTGTTGCCTATGAAATTGTCATCGACAAAAAATACCGAACTTCTCCAACCCTGTGCATATAAAACTTCCAGTTCTTCTAAAATCTGGTCTTTGCTCTTAGTGCGTGGTTTATGACCGTTGAGAATGACGATATCACAGAATTCGCAATTAAAAGGACATCCTCTGGAATACTGAATGCACATTGAAGCATATTTTTTCATGTTAATAAGCTCCCACTGTGAACAGGGCGTCTTTCTTATATCAGGCCACTCTTTTGAGGTATAAATGTGTTGAGCACATCCCTTTTTTAAATCATCCAGAAAAGAGGGAAGTGTACTCTCAGCCTCATTGAGAACAAAATGGTCTATTTCCTCAAATTCTTCATATCTTGTGGTAAAAAGAGGGCCGCCTACAACAACTCTGATTCCCAATTTTTTACATCTTCTTATGACTTCCTTTGATGATTTTATCTGAACGATCATAGCGCTGATAAATACATAATCAGCCCACTTAAGGGCATCATCAGTTAAAACAGAAACATTCATATCAATAAGTCTTTTTTCCCATTCTTTGGGAAGCATTGCAGCCACGGTTAATAAACCCAGCGGTGGGAAAGATGCTTTTTTTGAAATGAATTTAAGAGCGTGCTTAAAACTCCAAAAGGTGTCTGGATATTTCGGGTAAACCATAAGTATTTTCATGCTTAAACTCCTATGTCATGCTTTCTAAAATCCCGGGTAAGAATTTCCTCTTGTGGTATTGGCTTTTTATTTTGAATACCAAAGTTATACGGAAGATCGGATTAATTAGTATACACGATTGGTCAACAAATTACAAATATTTGTTCAATTACGCTACAAGATGACTCAAATTTTTCTTTATTTTTCTTGAAAATCGAGATATTTTATTATCACAGATCAAATACTTAGAGGAGTAAATGGAAAAAGAAATTGGCTTTTTTAATAAGAAATATTTAGAGGAACAGACTACTGCAATCTTGGAAAGAATCGACCTGTTTAATAATAAGTTATACCTTGAGTTTGGAGGGAAACTTCTCTTCGACTATCATGCCGCGAGAGTGTTACCCGGGTATGATCCTAATGTCAAGATGAGGCTTCTCCAGGAACTGAAGGATAAGGCTGAGATTTTACTCTGCATCTATGCCGGTGATATTGAGAGAAAAAAGCTAAGAGCAGATTTTGGAATCACTTATGATGTTGATGCTCTCAAGCTGATCGATGACATCAGAGATTGGGGGCTCAGCATTTTAGGTGTGGTTATCACTCGTTTTGATAATCAACCATCAGTAAGAATATTTAAAAATCGGTTAGAACGCCGGGACATAAAAGTCTATACCCATCAATATACAAAAGGATATCCCACGGATATTGATGTAATCGTTAGCGATGAAGGTTATGGAGCCAATGAGTACATTCCTACTCAGAAGCCTCTCATTGTTGTGACCGGCCCTGGTCCAGGAAGCGGAAAATTGGCCACCTGTCTTTCTCAGATGTATCATGATTATAAACGGGGCATAAAATCTGGATATTCTAAATTTGAAACATTCCCCATCTGGGATTTTCCCTTGAAACATCCTGTTAATGCAGCTTATGAAGCTGCTACTGCTGATATCGGAGATTTTAATCTCATAGATCCCTTTCATTTGGAAGCCTATGGGAAACCTGCGGTTAATTATAACCGTGATGTAGAAGTGTTTCCTGTACTTCAAAGGATATTGGAAAAACTCACAGGAGCGCAATCTGTCTATAAATCCCCAACAGATATGGGGGTGAATCGGGCCAGTCTTGGGATTGTAAATGATGAAATCGTGAAAAAGGCTGCAATGCAGGAAGTGATAAGAAGGTATTTTCGGTATAGTTGTGAATATGCCATGGGTTTTATTGATAAAGATACTGTCCAGCGAACAGAGCTTCTTGTTAAGGAGCTTAACCTAAAGCCAGAGGATAGAAGAGTTGTGGAACCGGCAAGGCAGGCTGCCAAGGAGGCTTACTTGAAGGAGAAAGGGAATAAAGGGATCTTTTGTGGAGCTGCCATTGAACTTCCAGATGGCTCAATCGTGATGGGGAAGAACTCTCCTCTTTTGCATGCGGCCTCCAGCCTCGTTTTGAATGCCATAAAAAAGTTAGCGGGAATTCCTGATAAAATCCCGCTCTTGTCAACTAATATAATTGAATCGATTGGAAACTTAAAAAGAGAGATCCTACAGTCCAAAACAGCCAGTCTGGATCTAGAAGAGGCTTTGATCAGCTTGAGTATAAGTGCTGCCACAAATCCAACTGCTCAATTAGCTATTTCTAAACTGAAAGAGCTCCGGGATTGTGAGGTCCATGTGACCCATATTCCCACACCTGGAGATGAGGCAGGCCTAAAAAGATTGGGGGTTAACCTTACCAGCGAGCCAAATTTTTCTACAAAAAATCTTTTCATAGCCTAAAGAAAAATTTTTCTCAAGACTACTTGACAATCTAAACTATATGTCGTATCTTACAAAAAGAATGTCCCAAGATGTTGTGGTAACAGTGTTTTTTTCAATGCAGAAAGGAAAACAGATACATACAATTTTTTCTTTTAGATAAAATAATCAGAAGAGGAGGGCCAAGAGAGGAATCCCCGTGTTTCCTACTCCATACTTAGCTTTGACTACGCCTTGGATGGGCCCTCCTCTAATAATAGACGTTTTTCCTAAATAATAATGTCACATCCTTCTTCTGGACGCAATCGCCTTTTAAGGTAGTTTTGGCGGTGATTTTTTATTCTTTATTTTCACCTCTAAAGGTGACATCATTTTAAAATTCCAAATTCCAAATCACAAATTCCAAACAAATCCCAAACGGACTGGTTTAAGGTTGTATGTTTAATGTTTAAGGTTTTTAAATTTAACATAAAGCCTTAAACAAATTTCTATCTTGCCTTAAACCTTCAACTTTAAACCTTCAACCAATATATGTTTCGGTCATTGGTATTTTGGTGCTTGAAATTTTACTTTTATGGTTATAATTTTTTGAGAGATAGTGTATTATTTTCAGAAAAAATAAATAAGGAGAGGAACAATGGATGTAAGTAAATTCATACAAGAAAAATTCGAGGAAATCAAAATGGCTGTAGAATCGGAAAAAGCGATCTCTGCTTTATCTGGAGGTGTGGATAGTGCCACATGCACAGTTCTTGCTCATCGAGCTATAGGGGACAATTTAAAAGTGATATTTATCGATGATGGTTTGATGAGGGAGGATGAGCCACAAGAAGTGAGTAAAATCTTTTCAGATATTGGGATTAAAGTTGATATCGTAAATGCCCAGGAAAAATTTTTTAATGCTTTAAAAGGGAAGACCGATCCGGAAGAAAAAAGAAAGGCCTTCCGTGATATTTTTTATACCGTTTTTGGAGAAGAAGTTCTGAAGAGTGGAGCCAGGTTTTTAGTGCAGGGCACGATTGCGGCTGATGTGATTGAAACTAAAGGCGGCGTTAAGACTCAACACAACATTCTTGAACAGATTGGCATAGATCCTGAGAAAGGATATGGATTTAAACTCGTCGAACCGTTAAAGGATCTGTTTAAACCTGAGGTAAGAGAGGTTGCCAGAGAGTTGGGCCTTCCAGAGAGTATTCATCAGAGAATGCCTTTTCCTGGGCCAGGGCTGGCGACTAGAGTTGTGGGTGAAGTAACACCCGAGAGGGTTTCGCTTGTTAGAAAAGCGACTCAGATAGTAGAGGAGGAAATCGCTCAATTGAAGCCATTCCAGGCATTTGCTGTTTTGTTATGCGATAAGGGGACAGGAGTTGAAAAGGGCCAAAGAAAATTCGGGCATATAATCATAATTCGTTCTGTTGAGAGTAAAGATGCCATGACAGCTGAACCCACGAAAATCCCCTGGGAAGTTCTGATGCAAATTTCGAAAAGAATAACCACAGAGATTCCTGATGTAGTGCGTATAGCCTACGAGATTACACCCAAACCTCCTGCTACGATTGAG
>DAOVDU010000049.1 GCA_030669305.1 Candidatus Aminicenantota bacterium | reverse complement strand
GGGAAAAATACCTTATGCCTTATAAATTCGGCCGCATGTTGGTTGATTTCTATTACAAATATTCACCATTTGTGGCGAATTTGATTGCAAAATACAAATTATTGAAAATTCCCGCCCGGATCAGCCTTCTGCCTCTGGTGGCATTCAGTTACTCGATGCTTCATTTTGGTCCAATAGTTACAGCAGTTATGTTTATCTTTATTTTCGTGTCTCCGTTCTTTTTTGTGTTGTTTTATCGACGCAAATTAAGGAGCTGCTGGATAAGAATTAGGCAGAGAAAATAAAGTGAAAAAAATAAAGAAGTCAGCACTGAAATATACTAAGATAGTTAGTTTTTTCCTTATTTCCATAATTTTATTTGAATTTCCATTTTTGATTTCTACATCTTTTAGCTCTCCAAAAGTATCTATTTCAAAAGAACAAAAAATCCAATTACCTCCTCTCTCCTTAATTGGTGTTATAGTATCAAAAAATGTTCCTTCCTCTATGGCTATATTAAAAGATGAAGAAGCCGGAAAAATAATTATGTTGACAATAGGAGAAAGTATTCTTGATCTAACCCTGATTCATGTTTTTGAAAATAGAGTTATCCTTCAAAAAGGCAAGAAAACTTACCAGATTTTTTTGGGAAGAAAGAATTTAATTAATGTTGATGAAAAAACAGATCAGAATCCAGGCGCGATTAGTGAAGCTGATCGAAAGGATGATTTATCAAAAAATAACAACAATAATATGAAAAAGAGAGAATTTATTAGATCTGAAGTTGAGAAAAGAGTTAAACAAGAGTGGCCTTCAATTATTAAAGAGATAAAGGTTGTTCCAAATATTGTTGATGGGAAAATCAGTGGATTTAGGATAACCAACTTACCTAATGAAAGCGTCATATCTGAAACAGGAATTGAAAAGAATGATGTAATAAAAGAGATTAATGGCATTGAGCTGAAAGATATATCAACTCTGTGGTGGTTGTACAATACACTCAAAGTTGAGAATAAGTTTGAGATATTAATAGAAAGAAATGGGAAATTATTTCGTCTGTCTTATTCTTTTAAATAGCATAGTATAAAGTAATAATTATCCCTGGCATCTTATTATATTAATTGGGGTCAAACCTTGACATTTGACAAATAAACATTTCCATTTCTGTGATTGATAATCGCTAATTATCTATTGATTTCTATGTGAATGCTTGATATATCAATTATCTCAAAGCTTTATTATTAGGAAAGGAGCACTAAAATGTTTGATTCGAAAATTTACACAGATAGGAGAAATCGACTAAAAGAACAAGTAAAGACAGGAATCATTCTTTTTTTGGGAAATGAAGAGAGCCCGATGAATTACCAGGACAATCCTTATCACTTCAGGCAGGACAGCTCGTTCCTTTATTTCTTTGGACTAGATTCCCCGGGTCTTGCTGCAGTGATAGACATCGATGAGAATAAAGACATTATTTTTGGCGATGATGTGGATGTCGAGGATATTATCTGGATGGGATCTCAACCCCTTATGAAAGACAGGGCTTTACGAGTAGGGGTTGAGGAAACTGTGCCAATAGACCGCCTTGAAGAGATACTGAAACTTGCCGCTGATCAGGGAAGAAAAATTCATTATCTTCCTCCTTACAGACCGGGAACATCTCTGAAGATTGAAAAGTTATTAGGAATTCATCCTTCAAAGGCAAAAGAAAATGCGTCCAAAGAACTCACAAAGGCAGTCGTTGCTCAAAGGTCAGTAAAGATAAAAGAGGAAGTCGAGCAGATAGAGGAAGCGCTCAACGTGACTTACGAGATGTATATGGTTGCGATGAGTATGGTGAAACCAGGTTTGTATGAGAGAGACCTTGTAGGCCAGATGGAAGGAATAGCCATCGCTTCAGGGTGTTATCCATCGTTTCCGATAATCCTGACGATCAATGGCCAAATACTCCATAACCATTTTCACGGTAATGTCCTTAAGGTAGGCCGGCTCATTGTCAACGATGCAGGTGCAGAGTCTCCGATGCATTATGCCTCAGATATCACCAGGACCTTTCCTGTGAGCGGAAGATTTACGCAGAAGCAGAAAGAAATATATGAGATTGTTCTAGACGCCCAGGAAACAGCAATTCAAGCAGTCGAGCCCAATATAAAATATAAAGATATTCATTTAAAAGCAGCGAAAGCGATTGCCACAGGATTGAAAGAACTCGGGCTGATGCAAGGTGATGTTGATGAGGCGGTCAAATCCGGAGCCCATGCTCTATTCTTTCCGCATGGATTAGGACATATGATGGGTCTTGACGTTCATGATATGGAAGATATTGGCGAAAATTTAGTGGGTTATGATAAAAAGCTTAAAAGAAGCGAACAGTTTGGACTTGCATATCTAAGGCTGGCAAAAGAGCTTCAACCTGGGTTTGTGCTGACAGCAGAACCCGGGATTTATTTTATTCCGGCATTAATCGATAAATGGCTGGCTGAGAAGAAGTTAACCCAGTTTATAAATTACGAAAAAGTCAATGAGTACAGAGACTTTGGAGGAGTTCGCATCGAGGATGATGTCCTGGTTACAGAAGAAGGATACAGAGTATTAGGAAAACCCATTCCTAAGACGATCGAAAAAATAGAAGAAATCACTGCGTCCAGTTAGTCGGTTAGTCTGTTAATCAGTTAGTCAGTTAGTCTGTTAATCGGTTAGTCTGTTAATCAGTTAGTCGGTTAGTCTGTTAATCAGTTAGTCTGTTTTTTATTGGCAAGACAACGCTGCGCTGGCAAGACAAGCTAAAGGGCAAGACAACACTTTGTTGGCAAGACAAAGAGGCGAGACATATAATCGGTCTGTTTCGTCTGTTCCGTTTTTCGACCTTAAACCTTAAACCAACTTCAATTCTTGCCTTAAACCTTAAACCTTCAACCTTAATCCTTAAGAAAATGGTGAATGGTTAATGGGTTTTTCGGCTTACGATTTACGATTGGGTCCGACCACGATCTCGATGCCTTTTTCCGGATAGAGAATATTTTTAATATAGTTGTTTATTTCTTCTAAGGTGGTTGCGTCAATTTCTTGGAAAATTTTATTTAGGAATTCGTAACCAAGCCCTAGAATCTCAAATGTGCCAAGGCTGTAGGTTCGTGTCTCTTTTGTTTCGTTTTTTCTCATGAAAAAGCTCTTTGAATAGATTTTTGTAACCAAGAGTTCTTCTTCTGTTATTCCTTTATCATAGAGATCTTTCAGCACTTTTTTCAAAGCATCAAGGGAAATATCCTTTTTCGTATTATCTGTTTCCAAATAAGCCTCTAGAATCCCTCCTTCCTTCAATTGTGTTGCTATTGAATTGACATTGTATGCGAGTTTTTCCTTTGATCTTAGAGGCCAAAGCCTTGAATTGACTTCTTTACCCAGGAGATTTTCCAGCATATAAGCAAGAATATAGTTCCTGGGTGTTATTTTCGGCAAAGGGAAGGCTACAGAGATAAGAGATTGCTTGGCTTCTTTTTCGATAAAATGATTCTTCTCGCCCAAGGGAGGAATGGATAGGGCCCTGGATTCAGGCGCTTCGCCGGGAGGAATTTTTTCAAAATATCTTCTAATCATTTCAAAAACAAACTCTTCTTCCAAATCCGTAGAAACAGCAACTATCATGTTTCCAGCCCTAAAATATTTATCATAAAAATTCTTAATATCTTTCTTTTTTATCGCTTTTAACGATTCTTTGCTGCCGTAAATAGAACCTGCATATCCTGTGTTTTTGAACATGTTTTCCAAAAGGTAATTATGGGCCGCGTTGACCGGGTCATCTTCCTGTGTTTCTCTCTGGTGTTCCATCTGTTTTTTCACCCTGTCTATCCTCAATCCTGAAAATAGAGGTTTAAGAAGGATTCCAGATTCGAGTTTTAGGGCATCTTTTAAGTTCTCAGACAGACATGCTATATTGATGATTGAATAATCACCCCTGCTGCTCATGGTAATACGTGTTGCCTGATTCATGATGTCCTGGACCTTTCTTTGGTCAGGAATCTCCAAAGTCAAACGTGTCGCAAGATAAGCCAGGCCCTGCTTTCCTTCTGGTTCGGCTCGTTTTCCTCCTTTGATAAAGATTTGAATAACAGTGACATCAGATGACTTATCTTTTTGATAGAGGAGCAGCGTAAGGCCATTAGAAAGAGTTTTCTTCCTGGGCGGGTTCTCCCAGATTTGAACTGACTGAGTTTGAACTGCAAAAATCGAGATAATTGGAAAAAGGCATAAACCTATTACGCCTACTATTACTTTCAATAAAACCTTTTGTAAAAACATCAAAAATTTCTTACTGTTTTTTCTTTTTGGGAATGATAGCTACAGAAACATAGCGCCCTTTACTCAAATATTCGCCAGATACTTCCCTTAAGTTTGAAGATGTTATTTTTTCTATGTTTTCAAGATAACTTCCTCGGTTTGGGTCTTTATTCAGAAGCGTGAATCTGGCAATAGAAGTTGCTAACAATAGCCCTCTTTCCTGTGATTGATGAACTTTAAACTTCAATTGATTTTTGGCGCTTTCTAAAAAATCCCAGGCATAAAGTTGGTTTTCTCCTAAAAAATCTTTCTTAGAAAAATTTTCGCTTCTTACCTTTTTTAGAAACCGAATGGTTTCCTGTTTTGCATATTTTATTTTCTTTGGATCCAGTGTAAGGTAAATGAGGATACAACCTCCATACATGTATGAGCCGTAGCTCATCGATATAGTCTCAACAAGGCGTCTTCTTCCTCTCAGCGGATAGTTCAGCATTGGGTTAATCCCACGGCCGAGAATTTCTGTCAAGACGTTGATGGCATACTGGTCGGGATGGTTATAATCGGGCCCTAATACACCTATTATCAAATAGGCAATGTTGACATCCATCACTTTTTCTATTTCGACATTTTTTTTTAGAGGCTTTACTTTTTCAAATTTCTGGGGAGTGAAGCCGTTGTTTTTTAAATCTCTAAAGATTTCCCTGATCTTTTCTTCCATTTCTTTCATTTTGAAATCGCCCACTACAGCCAGCGCACAATTTGACGGGACAAAATAGCTTTTATAGAATTTTTCTATTTGTCCAACAGTCACTGCTTCCACAATCTCTCTTTTTCCGTAAATGGGTCTTTGGTAAGGATGGTTCTCGAATAGATTCTGGTAAACTAGTGATGTCGCGTATTTTTTCGGGTCATCTTCAATCTGGCTTATCTCTTCAAGGATAACCTGTTTTTCTTCGTCAAGCTCTTCTTGTGTAATCTTTAAGTTGAATAAGATTTCCTTCTGATTCTTAAGGGCAAAGTCCACATATTCAGAAGGAAGAGTCAGCTCAAAAAATGCCAGGTCGCGCCCTGTATGAGCATTAAAATAGGCACCATGCCGTCTTGTATCCCTGCTGATTTCATCCCCGCTCCTGAATTTTGTTCCTCTGAATAAGATATAATGCTCCAGGATATGCACAAGGCCGTTTGTTTCCTCCGACTCGTCTTTCGAGCCTAAATTGACGGCAAAAGCGAAATTTACTAAGGGGAGGGTATGCTTTTCATAAAGAAAGACCTTCAGGCCGTTTTCAAGCTCAAAGAACTGGGTTTGCTCGTTTTCCTGTCCGTAAAAGGAAAATGGCGAAAACATAAGGGCAAGCAGTAGGGCTGTTGTACAGAATTTAGATGATTTTAACAGGAACATAATTATCGTATAAATCGATTTATGGCTTTTCAGGATATGCCTCCAAGGTAGCTTTTTTCAAAATGGTCGATCGCCTCCTTATCTCCTAAAACGAGTAGAGTATCTCCTGTCTCAACTTTAATATCAGGGGAAGGGTTAAAAATAATATCTTCTCCTGGCTTTTTCATTGCTACGACGATGACGTTGGCAGTTCTCCGTATGTCACATTCTGTAAGGTTACGGTTAACTATATCAGAGTCTTTTTTAACGGTGAATTCCTCCATATACAAAGATAGTTCTTTTCGCCTGATAATGAGATCCATGAAATCAACCAGAGTGGGACGGATCAATCCCTGTGCAATTTTTAAGCCGCTGAGTTTATAAGGACTTACAACCTTATTTGCTCCGATCTGGAGAATCTTTCTTTCAGCTTCTTCATCCATGGCTTTTGAAAGGACGAAAAGCGAGGGGTTAATCAGCTTGACAGTTAAAACCAGGTAGAGATTATCTGCATCAGTGGGGAGAAGAGCTGCTAATCCCTTGGCTTTTTTTATGCCAGCTTTGTTCAACACCTCTTCCTGAGTGGCGTCTCCTTCTATATAAAGACATCTGTAGGTTTGTTTAAGCTCTGTAAGCTTCTTTTCATTATTGTCAACAACAACAAAAGGCAATTTTTCTTCTTCAAGCCTTTCTCTTACTGTTTTTCCCATACGTCCATGCCCACAGATAATATAGTGATTTTTTAAGCTTTTAAGCTTTTTTTCCATCTTTCTTCTCCGTAAAAATCTATTGATCCCTCCCTCATAGAGAATTTCTCCGAGTTTGGTAAAAGCAAATATTGCTGTCCCTACGCCTCCCAGAATGATGAAAATGGTGAAGATCCGTCCTTGAGGGGAAAGATTCTTGACTTCTTTAAACCCGACTGTAAAGATGGTGATTATTGTCATATACAGACAATCGAGGAATGGCCAGCCTTCAATGATGTGAAAACCAACAACTCCAATAAAAATCATCAACAGAATAAGCAGAATGGGTTTCCACATCCTGAATTAATCTTACAATATTGAAGGTAGTGAGGCAAGAATAACAGGTCGCGCTTTGAATTTTCTTGCTCTTCACTCCTTACTCCTTACAATATCCGGTTTTGAGATTTGAGTTTTAAGTTTTGAGTTCTTATTGTCTTGCCAACAAAGTGTTATCCGTTGTCTTGCCAGTGAAACGTTGTCTTGCCAACAAAGTGTTGTCTTGCCAGCGAAGCGTTGTCTTGCTATATTATATTTGTATTAATTGAAAAAAGGATAAAAACAAATGAGTAACCGTCGTAAAGAAAAAATTTTGGTCGTAGATGATGAGGAGAATATCCGGAAATCCCTCAAGATGATTTTAGAATATGAGGGCTACAATTTTTTAGAGGCTGCTGACGCTGAGGAAGCAATTGATATCATTGAAGAAACAATCGGCCTTGATCTGGTTCTATTGGATATCAAGCTTCCAGGGCGGGACGGCCTGGATGTTCTGGCCGAACTAAAGAAAAAACCTTATTCACCTGAAATCATCATGATCTCCGGACATGGTACGGTACAATCAGCAGTAGAAGCAACAAAGCTAGGAGCTTTTGATTTTCTGGAAAAGCCCCTTCACAGAGAAAGAGTGTTGATCAGCATAAGGAATGCATTAAGCCAGAACAAGATGCTTTACGAATACCAGGATTTGCGAAAAAAAGCAGAGAAAAAGTACGAGCTCATCGGAAATCATTCTTTGATGAAAAAACTCTGGCAGGAAATCCTGAAAATAGCTCCCACAAATGCGACAATTTTTATTTATGGCGAAAGCGGGACAGGAAAAGAACTTATAGCTCGGGCCATCCATAATCACAGTATGCGGGCAAAAGAAAAATTCATCCAGGTGAATTGCGCGGCAATACCTGAGGAGCTGATAGAAAGCGAGCTGTTCGGTCATGTAAAAGGTGCCTTTACAGGAGCCACGGAGAAAAAATTGGGAAAATTTGAGCTGGCAGATGGCGGGACTGTTTTCCTGGATGAAATAGGGGATATGAGTTTGAAGACTCAAGCAAAGGTTCTTCGTGTTCTTGAAGAAGGAGAGGTTCAAAAAGTCGGCTCGAGCAAAATAAATACAGTTGATGTCAGAGTGATTGTAGCAACCAATAAAAATTTAATAAAAGAAATAAAAGATGGCAATTTTCGGGAAGATCTGTATTTTCGTCTTAATGTTGTTCCTCTTTATTCACCACCATTGAGGGAGAAAAAGGAAGATATCCCTATTCTTATTGACTACTTTATGGGGTTTTTCTCCGATGAGAATAATTTCAGGCCTAAAAAATTCTCAGATAAAGCGATAGAAGCCATGATGAAATATCCTTGGAAGGGAAATGTTAGGGAACTGAAGAATCTAATAGAGAGATTGATTATAACTACTGAAGCCGATATAATAGATAAGAAAGATTTGCCTGAGCAGATCAGAGGGGAGATGCATATCTACCTTCCTGATGTTAAGGAAATAAAAAGTATAAAAGAGTTTAGAGATTTAGCGGAGAAAGAGTTTATTCTATCAAAGCTTGAGGCGAATAACTGGAATATTTCTCAGACTGCAAGAGAGATCGATACACCGCGAAGTAATCTCTACAAGAAATTAGAGCAATATGGAATAAAAATAAAGGCTGGAGTAGGCGAGGTGGTTGCTCCTTCTTCTCTTCACGAGGATGAAGGGGAGGAAAGTCCGAACTCCAGAGGGCAGGATGGTCGCTAACAGCGACTCCGAGCGATCGGAGGAAAGTGCCACAGAAAACATACCGCCCTATAAGAAGGCAATTTTGCCTGTCTTGCAGGGTAAGGGTGAAAAGGTGAGGTAAGAGCTCACCGTTCTGGTGGTGACATCAGAAGCATGGTAAACCCCATCCGGAGCAAGACCAAATTGGCCCCGTTTGAGACGGCCCGTCTACAGGGGCGGGTAGGTCGCTTATCCCTTTGAGCAATCAAGGGGTTAGATAAATAACCACCCCCGCCAATGCCTTAGCGGGAACAGAATTCGGCTTACGACCTACTCCAGCCTGATTTAGTCTATTCAGTCTATTCCGTTATGCTGGTTTGTCTGGTTTATTTAGTTTATTCAGTACGTCAGTATGGCAGTAGGACAGTATAGGAATGGGGAATGGTTAATAGTGAATGGAAAATAGTTAATGGTAAATGGTTAATAGTTAATAGCTTTCTTGCCTTAAACCTTAAACCTTAAACCAGTTTCAATTCTTGCCTTAAACCTTAAACCTTAAACCAGTTTCAATTCTTGCCTTAAACCTTAAACTTTAAACCTTAAACCAAAATAAGTTTTAGTCATTAGTGCTTGAAATTTATTTGGGATTTGGTGCTTTTATAGTAGTGCAGTAACAGCCTGTTTTATGAGGATTAGGACATTCCCGGGGAATATCCCTAATTGAAGCACTCCATAGAGGCAGAGAAAAAGAACTAAAAATAAACCAGGATTGTCAATGTTTATATCTACTTCGTAGGATGGTTCTTTCATGTACATGTAGACAATAATTCTTAAATAGTAAAACACAGATATGAGACTAGCCAGGACACCTATTATAACCAGAGGCACAAGGTCCTGTCTTACGGCTGCAGAGAAAACATAAAACTTTGCCAGAAAACCTCCGGTGGGAGGAAATCCCGCCAGCGAAAGTAGAAACACAGAGAATGTTGCCCCAATCCAGGGATATTTAAAGCCGATTCCGGCATAATCCTCGAGCTCAAGGTATTCCTTATCCTTTTTGCCCAATGCAATGACTGCGGCAAAAGCTCCAATATTCATGAAAATATAAACTGTAAGATAGAAGACCAAACTCGCATTGTCCTGAGCAAGAATGGCAATAAGCAGATACCCCGCGTGCGCAATACTGGAATAGGCAAGGATTCTTTTCAAGTTTGTCTGCCTCAAAGCTATGAGGTTCCCAACAACCATGGTAAGCACAGAGATGATACAGAGAAGCAAGAAGATAGCCTTAGAAGAATCCTGAACATTTTTCAAGTAAGGGTATAACACCCTTAAAAGCACTGCAAAGCCAACTGCCTTTGGCCCTACGGAAAAGAAAGCGGTTATTGGAGTGGGCGCTCCTTCATAAACATCTGGAGTCCACATATGAAAGGGAACAACAGCGATTTTAAAGCCAAACCCGATAACAAACATTCCCAACCCAATAAGAGCCATAAGGCCCAGGCTCTCTCCTGACTGGAAGTGATTGATGATTGAAGCAATATCAGTTGAATATGTAGCTCCGTACAGAAGAGCTATCCCATAGACAAGAAAAGCAGAGGCAAAACATCCCAGCAGGAAATACTTAATCGCTGCTTCAGAAGATTTTTCGTCCTTTCTCCTCAGCCCTGCCAGGGAGTAGCTGGAAATAGAAAGGACTTCCAGGCCTAAGAAAATGACGAGCAAATCCCCAGAAGAAACCATAATCAACATACCTGATAATGCAAGCAGCAGGAGAGAATAGTACTCCCCGCAGTTTACACCCTGGAGGGAGATGTATTTCATTGAGATAAGGATAACGAGGAATGTTGTTATGAGGAATATAAAAGAAAAGAAGAGAGAAAGGTTATCAAGGAAGAGATTGCCGTTAAAATACGAGAAATCTTTGTTCCAGGCTCTTACAAGGAAAAAGCCGCAAACAACAAGGAAAATGATAGATATATATGCAAGATAATCTTTGTTTTCTTTTTTAAGAAAGGCTTCCAGAATCATAATACAAAGAGAAGCGAACACTATGATTAAGAGAGGTATCAGGGCAGAAAAGCTGTTCATTTGACTTCTTCTTCCTTTTCCTTATTTGCATCTTTTTTCTTATTTGTTTCTTTGTCTCCAATTTTCTTGATATCGACGACTGAGGGTATATTTTCTTCCTTTTGTACTCTTGTAAACACAGCTTCCTTTTTCTTTACCTGGTTAATGAGATGTATGACAGATGCATCCATCTTTCTCAGGAAAGGCTTGGGATAAATACCCATCCAGAACATCATGATCACTATGGGCACAAAATAGATAATTTCTCTTTTATTAAGGTCTTTAAAGGAGAAAATTTTCTCATTTTCTATCGGGCCCTGCATCACTCTCTGGAACATCCAGAGCAGATATGCTGCTGAAAGGATAACAGTCGTAACTCCTAGAATAGCCAGGATTTTACTCGTCTTAAAAACTCCGAAAATGCACAAGACTTCACCCACAAAGCCGTTAAGCCCAGGCAGCCCTATAGAAGAAAGCATAAAGATTAGGAAAAAGGCGGAGAAAACAGGCATCTGCTTGCTAACCCCTCCGTAGTCTTTGATTAGACGCGTGTGGGCTCTTTCATACAAAACGCCTACACACAAAAACAGAGCGCCAGTGCTCAATCCATGGCTTAGCATCTGGTATATAGCACCTTCCACTGCTTCCACATTCAGTGCAAAGACAGCAAGCATAATGAGCCCCATATGGCTTACGCTTGAATAAGCAACAAGCGATTTTACGTCTTTCTGAATGAGCGCCATAAGGCCACCGTAAATGATTCCTATCAAGCATAAGATTAAAAGCACTGGAAGGAATTTTTCCAGGGCATCTGGAAAGAGCGGAATGGCAAAACGCAGGAAGCCGTAGGCTCCCATCTTTAAAAGTACAGCAGCAAGGATAACAGAACCTGCTGTGGGGGCTTCCACGTGGGCATCAGGAAGCCACGTATGAAAAGGGAACATAGGCACTTTGATGGCAAAAGCCAGAGCAAAAGCCAGGAAGAGCCATACTTGGACTTGAGGATTGAGAATAATCTTGTAATAGTCAAAAATATTGAATGAATACGTGCCAGTAGCCTTGTAAAAAATAGAATAAAGCACAAAGATTGCCACCAGCATGAGCAGGCTTCCAAACATCGTAAAAAGGACATATTTTATAGTGGCATAGATACGACGCCGCCCGCCCCATACACCGATGAGAAAATACATTGGAATGAGCATGGCTTCCCAGAATACATAGAAGAGGAAGAGGTTGAGTGAGACAAAGACTCCGATTATTCCTGTCTCGAGAATCAGCATAAAGATCAAGTATTCCTTTACCCTTTTTTGGATGTATGTCCAGGAGGAGAGGATAATAATAGGCATAAGGAAAGTCGTTAGAAGCACAAGGAACAGGCTGATGCCGTCAATGCCTATGTGATAGTTGATGCCGTAGCCAATCCATGCCCCTTTTTCCACAAATTGTGGGTCGGAAGTCTGGGCATTAAAACTAAAATACAGAGTTAAAGAAACAAGAAAAGTGATAAGGACTACACCCAGCGTAAAAAAACGTATAAGTTCTTTCCTGTCCTTGTGGATAAAGATAAGAAGAATTGCACCTGCAAGCGGGAAAAAAGTTATGATGCTTAAAACTGGAATATTCATTTTCTAAAACAATAAATAAGCTATAAAGAGAATTGCTCCTAAAAGAAAAATAAGCGCATAATCCTTGATTAAGCCGGTTTGAAAGTAACTCAGGATTTTCCCGAAGAAACTGGCAGATGAAGCTGTGCCGTTGACAGCTCCGTCAATAACTTTTAAATCAAATTTATCGTAAATTAGTTCAGATCCTTTTATTGTGGGATTCACGAATGTTGCATTATAGATTTCATCTACGTAGTATTTGTTGTATAACAGCTTGTAGATGAAAGGGAACCGTGCCACAAGAGAATGAGGAATTTGAGGTTTTTTGATGTAAAAGATATACGCGATGAGGATTCCTATCAAAGCCACTGCGACCGAGATGATTATGAGCAGCCACTCTGTTCCAAGGGTTAAGTGAGCTTCATGACTCTTTTTTATGACAGGCTCTAGGAAATGTCCGAACCAGTTGAGGTTTTTCCCGAACACAACAGGAAGCCCGATAAAGCCCGCAACAATTGAGAAAAAGGCCAGAATCACAAGTGGAACAGTCATTGCAGGAGGCGGTTCATGGATGTGTTTTTTAACTTCGGGTGTCATGCGTTCTTTGCCGTGAAAAGTGAGAAATATAAGGCGGAACATGTAGAAAGCAGTAAGGACCGCTCCCAGGATCCCAAGAGCCCATACGAAGTATTGGCCGCTGGCAAAAGCGTGTGTCAGAATCGCATCTTTTGAAAAAAAACCGGATAAGAACGGAATTCCTGAGATGGCAATCGCCCCGATAAGAAATGTTGGATAGGTGAGGGGAAGGTACTTTCTAAGACCTCCCATCTTTCTCATATCAAGTTCGCCTGAGAGAGCATGCATTACGCTTCCTGCTGCCAAAAACAGGAGGCTCTTGAAAAATGCGTGGGTGTAGAGATGAAACATTCCTGCAGCATATGCGCCAACCCCACAGCCTATAAACATGTATCCTATTTGGGAAATAGTCGAGTAGGCTAGGACTCTTTTGATATCGTTTTGGGTCAGAGCCATAGTGGCTGCATAAATAGCTGTCACTGCTCCTACAACAGCGACAACCTGAGCTGCGTCTACTGACAGTGTGTAGAGAAGGTTCATCCTGCTTACCATATATACACCTGCGGTCACCATAGTTGCCGCATGAATTAAAGCACTGACAGGAGTGGGGCCTTCCATGGCATCAGGAAGCCACACATAAAGCGGAATCTGCGCGGATTTTCCCGTGGCTCCTACAAACAAAAGGACAGCAATCAGAGTGGCGACTCCCTGTGTAATGGCCCCTCCAGAGATGGCGCTGTTGATAGCAGTAAATTCTCCGCTTCCTACATATATTAATATAAAGAAAATGCCAATGATAAAGGCTGCGTCACCTATCCGGTTTACGATAAAAGCCTTTTTCCCGGCATTGGCTGCCGAATGTTTCTCAAACCAGAATCCTATCAATAAATAGGAGCAGAGCCCGACTCCTTCCCAGCCGACAAACATCAATACAACATTGGAACTCATGACAAGAATGAGCATGGCAAATGTAAACAGGTTCAAGTAAGTAAAATAGCGTGAATAGCTTTTATCGTTTGCCATATAGCCTACAGAATACACATGAATGAGAAAGCCAACACCTGTTACAACGAGTGCCATGACAGCAGATAGGGGATCAAGCTGGAAGGAAAGATCAGCCTTAAAGCTTCCTGCATGAATCCAGGAGAAGAGATTTTTGACCAGAGGATAGCTTTCATGGCTCGTCTGAAGAAGCCCCACAAGGGAAATGACCGAGATAATAAAGGAGGCAAAAACAGCAAAACAGGCCTGAAAGGATATGTATTTTTTAGGAAGCTTTTGACCAAAAATAGCCAAAATAAGAGTGCTCATCGCAGGAATAAAAGGAATGAGCCAGAAAATATCAGTCATTTTATCCTTTCATCAAATTTATATCTTCGGATTTTATCGTCTTTTTCTGTCTAAAGATAAGGAGGATTATGGCCAAACCCACGGCTGCCTCAGCAGCAGCTACTGTTACGATGAAAAACACGATAATCTGCCCGTCTATCGAAGAAGCGGATTTTGCGAAAGTAATAAAAGCAAGGTTAGCTGCATTGAGCATAACCTCAACAGCCATGAACATGGTGATCAAATCTCTTTTTACAAAGAATGCAACAGCACCAAGAACAAAGAGAACAGCGCTCAATATCAAAAAGTAACTTAAAGGTATCATTCTTTATCTCTTTTCTTAACCAGTACGATCGCTCCGACTAGGGCAGCAATGATCAAGATGGAAGTAATCTCAAAGGGGTAGAGATACTCAGTAAAAAGAAGGCGCCCGATGTCTGTTGGACTTCCAATTTTCTCGATTCCGCCAGACTTAAGAGACGAGAATGCTGATTTCATTGTGAGGATCAGCTCAACGAATAGAACAACTGCTATTCCTAGGGCAAAGTAAAGAGTCCACTTCTTTCTCTCCGGGGGTAGGCCCTCGCGTAAATTTATCATCATAATGACGAAAATAAAGAGAATCATGATAGCTCCAGCATAGATGATGATCTGAACCACTGCGATAAAAGGAGCATCAAGAAGAGCAAAAAATCCACCCATGCATGCAAAAGCGAGAACAAGGAAAAGAGCGTTGTATGCTTGGTTTTTGGAAATGATCATTCCCAAGACTGAAGCAATACATACAATAGCTAGTAAGAAGAATAAAAAGTGGGCCATTTTTTAAGTTTCTCATTATATTTTTTGCCATAAGCCAATGTCAAGAATTTTTTAAGAAAAAGGGGTCGCGGGGCAAAAAATTTCAAGTTAATGGTGGGTTTTTTTTAAAATTTT
>DAOVDU010000035.1 GCA_030669305.1 Candidatus Aminicenantota bacterium | reverse complement strand
CTAACCGATTAACCGACTAACCGATTAACCGACTAACAGATTAACCGACTAACCGACTAACCGATTAACCGACTAACAGATTAACCGACTAACAGACTAACTGTCTAACTGACTAACTGTCTAACCGATTAACAGACTAACCGATTAACAGATTAACCGACTAACCGACTAACTGTCTAACTGTCTAACTGACTAACTGTCTAACAGACTAACCGATTAACAGACTAACAGGTCAACCGTAAGCCATGAAGAGAAGGCTCTTTTTTTTAAGAACATCTTTTTGAACCTGGATGAGTTTTTCTATTCCTGTATCAGCAAGAGCTAGGAGAGCGTTAAATTCTTTCTTTGAAAATGGATTTTTTTCGGCAGTTGCCTGTATTTCCACTATTTTACCTGTATCTGTTTCTACAACATTCATATCGATTTCTGCGCTTGAGTCCTCTCTGTAATCAAGGTCAAGAAGCAGGTTTCCTTTGACAATGCCCACGCTGATCGCGCTCACAAGATGTTTCAAGGGCATCTGGTCGATGATTTCCTCATCCATCATCTTTTTCAAAGCAAGGGCCAAAGCAATGCAGCTAGCTGTAATAGAAGCAGACCTTGTTCCTCCATCAGCCTGAAGAACATCACAGTCAAGGATAATCGTTCTCTCGCCCAGAATACTAAGATCTGTTACAGCACGAAGTGACCTCCCTATGAGTCGCTGAATCTCTTGGGTGCGGCCGGAAACCCGAGCTTGATTTCTTTCTCGGATGGTTCTTTTTTCAGTTGAGCGTGGAAGCATAGAATATTCGGCTGTTATCCAGCCTGTATTGCTTCCTTTTAGAAATATCGGGATTTTCTCTTCAATAGTTGCAGTTACAATGACCTTGGTTTTGCCCATTTCTATAAGAGCAGAGCCATCGGAGAAGTCCATTTGGTCTGGTGTGATTGTTATCGGCCTTAATGTTTCAGAAGATCGGTTGTTTGTCCTCATTTTCCTTCTTCCTTAAGAATTCTGACTTCTCCTTGACACAGCTCTTTGAACTTTGCTGCATCTTCTACAGTTCCAATCACACCGGCGCCGTAATGCATGGGAATGGATATGTTAGCATCTAGGGTGTTAGAAACTCTGGCTGCTTCCTCGGCATTCATGGTATATTGGCCACCCACAGGTAAAAGAGCGATGTTTATGTTGCCAAAATCTTCCATTTCAGGGATGTAATCTGTGTCGCCTGCATGATATATACGTACTTCCTCAACAGTGATGATATAGCCTAACCACTTGTTTCTTTGGGGATGAAAGTGTTTGGAGGGGTTATAGGCCGGGACAGCTTTGATTTTTAAACCTTGAATATCCAGCTCCTGGCCAGGATAGACGGCTCTTATGTCTCCTGAAAGCTGTGAAACACAGTCAGATGAACAGATGATGCTTGTTCCGTCTTTCTTGAGCTTATTGATGTCATGAGGAGATAGATGGTCAAAATGAGAGTGAGTTACAAGGATTAGATCAGCCTGTGGTGCGGATTCGGGGATTTTCCAAGGGTCGATATAGATTATTTTGTCCGTTTCAATGGCAAAGGAGGCATGTCCATACCATTTTAAGCTTTTGAATAGCTTTTCGATTTTTTCGATGTTTTCTTTGTGCATTTTTTCCTCCCCTTAAGGTCTTGTTTTCCACCTGTTATGAAACCAGAACCAATAAATGGGATTTTTCCGTATCTGGCATTCTATAATCTTAGTGCATAATTGTGTGATTTTCAATACATCCTGGTTGTAATCACCTTTTAAGGCTATTTCCAGCGGCTTGAGGATCTTGATGTTGTATGTGTGGGATGAGGAAGGATAACAGAAGACAGGAAGAAGGGGGGCTTTGGTTCTTAGGAAAAATGTAGCCAGGCTTGGTGTAGTGGCAGCTTGCTTGCCAAAAAAATCAACAAAGACAGCCTCGCTTCTGAGAACATTCTGGTCAATGAGTATCGCAACCATCTCCTTTGCTTGCAGCGTTCGTAGAATCTGTTTTGTAGCCTGGTGTTTATAAATGACTCTTGCTCCAAAGTTTGTTCTGATCTGGATGAGCTCTTTCTCCAGAAACTTGTTATCTAAGGCTCGGGCGATGACGCTCAGTTTTCCTTTTTTAGATACAAAAAAGGAGGCTATTTCCCAATTCCCGTAATGAGCGGAGAAAAGCAATGCGCCCTTTCCTTCCTGAAGAGCATTTTGCAGATTTTCTTCTCCTTCCACAGTTATGAGTTGTTCCAGTTTCCTCTGGCTGAAATCACTGAGCTTTACAAGGTCTAAAATGACTTCCCCGAAATATTTAAATGAATTTTTAGCGATCCCCTTCAGTTCAGAGGTTGAAAGCTCTGAGCCAAGGGCTGCCTCCAAATTTGATAGAGCTATATAACGATGCTTTTTATCAAGAAAGTAGAAAAAATAGCCCACTGTCCGGCCTATGAATAGGCACAGCTTCCGTGAAACAACAGAAAGAAGGAGTTTGACTGCTTTAAATGCCAAAAATTCTAATGAGTCTTTAATTTTTGCCATACGTGAATAATCCAGGCTATTTATCCTTGTATTTTAAGGAAAGTAAGTATCTTTTTGTAAAATTTTTCCTCTACTTCTAGGTCTGCTTTCTGGTAATAAACCGGGATTTTTAGAAAATCTTGAGAATCATATATTTTTACAGCATCTTTCTCGGTAGTGATCAAAGCCTCTGCATGGAGTTTTTGAGATTTTTCTGCGATTTTTTTCAAAGAGGGAGGAGAGTAAGGATGATGGTCTGAAAATTTTAGAAAGAAATGGGGCTTTATTCCTTCAGCTTCAAGGAGCAGAAAGAATCTTTCAGGACGGGCAATGCCGCAGAACACAAGGATTCTTTTCCCTTTAAGATATTCAGCCGGGACTCTTGTCTTATCTTTTAATCTATAGAAACCCTTGCTAATGACTGAGTACTCTAAGACGGACGCTTGATGAAACCGTTCTCTTATTTTTTCCTTATTCTTAGTATCAAGCTTTTTCTTAACAAAGATAATATGTGCTCTTTTAAGGGAAGAGACAGGTTCCCGCAATGCGATTTTTTCTGATGGATCGTAGAGGACAATGTCTAAATCTCTGTAGAGACGTCTGTGCTGAAAGCCATCGTCCAGGACACCTGCATCAAAGCCTAGATGTTTTGCCTTCTCGCAGGAAAAGGAGCGGTTTTTTCCGATAAAAATTCCAGCTTGAGGAATTCTCTGAGCGACCATGAATGGTTCATCTCCAGACTCTTCCCAGCTTCCGTAAATGTTTTCACCGTCTGATAGTATTCCTCCACTCTTTTCCCATTTTCCCTTATAACCCCTGGTAATCAATGCAGGTTTGAGTCCGTGCTTTAATAGGAAAGAGAGAAGATTCATAGCCAGGGGGGTTTTTTCTGAGCCGCCAAATGAAATATTTCCGATGCTGATAACAGGGAATAGGGCTTTATTAGGCGTGAATATTTCCATGTTGTAAAAGAATTTTTTAATCTGGCATCCTGATCTTATAATAAGAGAAATAGGGAATAAAAGACATCTCATCTCTTGAGGACTATACACTATTCAAATTTCTGTTTCAACCCACATCTTGGCAACTAGTAACTGGTTACTAGTGAATCAAATAATCTGTTCCACTTTACTTGCAAGACTGGTTTATGTATATAATATTTTTATCTATTTTTAAATTTTAGGAGGATCTGCTTTGAAAAAAGGAATAGTTTTATCTCGGTTTTTACTGGTTTTGGGTTTGGGATTAGTCATTTGCCTTTTCGTCGGTGCAAAAAAAGTGAAGAAAGAGAAAGGAGTTGTTTTTGATGAATCCATCCTCGACGGGCTTGAATGGAGAAACATCGGCCCTGCTAACATGGGTGGACGTATCGATGATTTTGCTGTTGTTGAAAATAATCCTGACATTATTTATGTCGGGACGGCATCAGGTGGCGTGTGGAAGACCATAAACAATGGCGTGACCTGGGAGCCAATTTTTGACGAGCAGGCAACAAGCACTATTGGTGATGTTACCGTAGCCCCGTCAAATCCAGATGTCGTTTGGGTTGGCACAGGAGAGCCCAACAACCGGCAAAGTTCTTCCTGGGGAAATGGCGTTTATAAATCGCGAGACGAAGGAAAGACGTGGAAGAATATGGGACTTCGCGATACACATCATATCGGACGCATTGCTATTCATCCAACAAACCCGGATATCGTCTATGTTGCAGCTTTAGGCCATCTCTGGGGCCCAAACAAAGAGAGAGGGTTGTTTAAGACGATTGACGGTGGAAAGACATGGATAAACACCAAGTTCATCGATAAAAACACAGGGTTCGTGGATGTAGCCATAGACTTTGAGAATCCTGATACTCTGTATGCGGCAGCCTACCAAAGGCGACGCCGAGGCTGGGGATTTAGTGGAGGCGGTCCTGGCAGCGGCCTGTACAAGACAATAGACGGAGGAGAAACCTGGGTCCGTTTGACCAATGGGCTCCCTTCGGATATCATCGGACGCATAGGGGTTTATATTTATCGCAGCAACTCTAGTATCGTATATGCAACCATAGAACACAAACAGGGAGGAGTCTTTCGCTCAGAAGATAAGGGCTTCACTTGGAAAAAGATGTCAAGTACTAACCCTCGACCCATGTACTACAGCAAGATACGTATCGACCCTAATAATGATCAGAGAATATGGGTTCTCGGGGCTCGAATGTATGTCTCAGAAGACGGAGGGAAGACCTTTCGCACAGATTATGTTACTCGCATCCACGGCGACCATCATGCGATGTGGATTAATCCGGCAGATTCCAATCACATGATTGTTGGTTCAGATGGAGGCGTTTATTTTTCTTATGATCGGGGCAAAACCTGGGATTTTGTCAACACTTTTCCCATTGCACAGTTTTATGAGATAGGGTTTGATATGCGCAAGCCTTATTATATCTATGGAGGCCTGCAGGATAACGGAAGCTGGAGAGGACCGAGTGCAACTTATTACAGGCAGGGGATCACCAATGATGAATGGATCAAGATTGGCGGAGGAGATGGATTTTACACACAGGTCGATCCTACAGACCACAATACAATCTATGCTGAATCTCAGACCGGCAATCTTTTCCGCTTTGATCTAAGGACAGGAGAGAGTAAATCCATAGCCCCTCAGCCAGAGGATCCAAAAGAAGTTTACAGGTTTAACTGGAATTGTCCCATTCTTATATCGCCTCACGATCCTAAAACCATTTATTATGGCGGAAATAAGCTCTTTATATCTAAAGATGGAGGAGACACCTGGGATGAAACCATCGACTTAACTACACAGCAGGACAGAGAGAAATTTCCTCTCATGGGCGTTCTTCCTGATAAAAACACTCTCTCACGACACGACGGCATTGCATACTATGGCGATATCACAACTGTTTCCGAGTCTCCTCTTAAGGAAGGCCTTCTTTATGCCGGGACAGATGACGGCAATATCCAGGTTTCACGGGACGGGGGGAAAACTTGGAAAAATGTAATTACAAAGGTTCCTGGGGTAACCAAATACACATATGTGACACGCATTGTCGCGTCTTGTTTTGATGAAGGAACCGCCTATGTCACACTTGATGGCCACAGAAACAATGATTTTAAACCTTATGTCTTCGTGACAAGCGATTATGGTGAGAGCTGGAAGAATATCTCGAGCAACCTTCCTGCAGGAGGTACAGTCAATGTCATAAGAGAGCATCACCTGAGTCCCAATCTTCTGTTTGTCGGGACAGAAAGGGGAGCTTACTTCTCTATTGATAAAGGGAAAAAGTGGATAAAATTTAAGAGCAACTTCCCGACCGTTCCTGTTGATGACATCGCCATTCACCCACGAGAAAACGATCTGATTTTTGGTACTCACGGCCGCGGCATTTGGATCTTGGATGACATCACACCTTTAGAGCAGATCACACAAGAAGTGCTTTCCCCATCCAGTTATCTTTTTGATGTTCGTCCTGCCACAATGATAAGCCTTTTTTCTCATAAGGGAAATCTCGGCCACAAAGTCTTTGTTGCCCCTAACCCGCCTTCTGGAGCTATTATAAGCTATTACCTGAAAGAAGAAGCCAAAAAAGACATAAAAATCGTTGTTCTTAACACAAATGGACAAAAAGTAAGAGAACTCAAGGGACCAAAAAAGGCGGGGATCAACCGTATTGTATGGAATCTGAGGTATGGAGCTCCTGGAATGCCTGAAACGGGACGGAGGAGAAGAGCTGTTGGGCCTTATGTGCTTCCTGGGGAGTATCAGGTGATTTTGAAGAATGAAGATCAGGAGATGGCAAAAACAGTTCAGGTTGAGGGAGATCCCAGGATCGATATTACTTTTGAGGAAAGAAAGGCTCAGCATGATGCCCTCATCACAATATCTAAACTGTACCCTGCTATTTCTGACAGCAGCCGAGCTTTAAACAATCTGAAAAAAGAAATGAATAAGGTAAAGACAATCCTTAAAAAGGTTCCTGATGTTCCTGAAGCAATATCTGAACATATGAATGCCATATCTAAAGAGCTCAGTGACATTCATATCAAATTGATAGGCGATCCTAAATTAGGCTATAGGGGAATGCGTTTTTCTGTTAGGGGAAGCCTATTTATGCTTGGAGGTTCTATCGGAGGATACACTGGTGCTCCTTCTGCTCGTCAGGTTCAACAGATCAAAGAGAAATCTGGTGAACTTAAAGTCCTTATCGAGAAGATAAACAAAATAATAGAAAATGATATTCCAAAATTGAACAAGCTTTTGAATGAAAACAATATTCCCCACCTGTTCCCAGGGAAGAAAATTAAACTTAGTATAAAAAACTGAATTCATCAATTTCGTCTGTTCGGTCTATTCCGACAGATAAATAGACTGGAAGATCTTTACATATATATTTTTATTTTTTATAATACTTTTCGATTCTTTGAAATAAGGAGGATTAAGATGTGGAAAAAAATTTCAATCGTTTTTCTCATTCTAATGATGTCGGTTGTGTCCTTTAATTGCAAGAAAAAAGCACAAATCAAGGGAATTAACCTCGATGTTACATTTTCTGAAGATAAGCTTACAGATAATCTGATTACAGATATGCAATACAAATGGAAAATTGATAAAGAATTTGAAAAATCGAGTCTAGATTATAATGTTTATGTTCATTTTTGGCATAAAAACAACTTGCTTTTGCAGGATGATCACATTCCCGAGGTTCCTGTTTCTAAATGGGAGCCGGGAAAAGAATATGTGTATTCAAGGAGAATTTTTATTCCTAGTTTCATCGATGAATTTGACCCTGATTTTAAGGGTGAAGAGACTTTGAAATTATCCATCGGATTCTTTTCGCCTTATGATCGGGGTGGAAAATCAAAGCAGGACATCTTTACTAAGAGACTTAAGTTTTTTCCTCCTCCCCTTGATACGCCTGAAATAATATATATGGAGGGATGGTTCGATTTAGAAATTAACCCAGATGCTTTTCTTAAACAGTGGAGATGGACATCCAAGGAAGCCAGATGCATTATTGACAATCCACACCGGGATGCCCTGCTTGTCATAAATGGGGGATTGAACTTGGAGGCTCTCTCTGAACAAAAGATTTCCTTCAAAATCAATGATCTAACGCTAGATGAATTTATCCCTGGAGAGAGTTATTTTCAAAAGTCATACAATATTAAGAAAGAGATGCTTGGTGAAGGAGATGAGTTTTACTTGACAATCGCTACTGACAAAACTTTTGTTCCTGCAAAAGTCATGGTCAATTCTACTGACGAAAGAGAGCTAGGCATTCAGATTTCTTTTATTTATTTTAGATAACACCGTTTATCTGGTTTGTCTGGTTTATCTAAGTAAGCAAGACAACCTTCGTGGCAAGACAGATTTGGTTTAAGGTTTAATGTTGAAAGTTTAAGGTAATTCTATTCTTGCCTTCAACCTTAGACATGAAACCTTAAACCCTCACGGCTCACGATTTACGGCTTACGATTCAGGAGAGTTTATTTCTTCTTCTGGGTCCTGGAATTATCTAGTTCTTGCTTGGATTTTTCTGCATCCTGCTGAGCTTTCTGCAATCTAAGATACGTTTCGCTAATCTGTCTTTGAATGCTTGATCTGTCAGTCATGTCATCCAGGCTGTAGAATTCCTGCCACAGGGCATTCATCTTTAAGCTTAGTAAACCAACTAATTCATTTGCTTTTTCCCATTTGTCCTGGCGCATTTTAGAGCTTTTAGAATATTCTCTGTCTACATTTTTAGCTACAGAAGATTGTGCTTTATATGGCAGGGGACGCACCGAGATTTTTTTCTCTTTTGTACTTACTTGTATAGCATATGAAGGACTGGTAACGGAAATAGCTGGCTCTTTTTTAAGCCTTTTCAAATGAGCGTTGGTTATTACTACTGCCGTTTTTCCTTTTAGTTTTTCCCTTCTTTCTTTTTCTTTTTTAGCTAACTCGACTAAACTTTGGGAGGAGAGAAGCGATACACATATCAAGGGAAGAAAGGTTGTTATGATGATTTTTTTGATACCCATTTTCCTGATTTATATAATATATGATGACAGCTTTCCTGTCAATCATTTCAGTCTATTCCGTCTGTTCCGTTTGTCTGGTTTATCTAAGTAAGCAAGACAAACTAAAGGGCAAGACAAAGCCCTTCAGGCGGCAAGAAAACGCTCCGCTGGCAAGACAGGCGGCAATCCCATTCAAAGGCGCTACAAGATGAGATTGCCACGCTTCGCCCGCAATGACAGGCGGTTGGTGAATGGAAAATAATTAATAGCTTTCTTGCCTTAAACCTTAAACTTTAAACCTTAAACCCGTTCCGGCTTACGTCTTGCGTCCATGGGGAATACTGCAATACTGATAAACTGCCATACTGCCGAAGAATAAGAAAATGGTGAATGGATAATCCCTACCCCCTAATCCATAATCCCTAATCCCTCTTTCAACCTTCAACCTTAAACCAAAACACGGCTCACGAATATTGCCTTAAACCTTAAACCCGTTCCGGCTCACGGCTTACAAATGTTATTTAGAGCTAAAGGCGATTCGCACGGAAATTTTATGGCCGTCTGAAGATATTTCTACTGCCCCATGAAGATCCGTGCGGTAAACTTTCGCACCAATTTCTTTGTATCTGTGTAAAACCTCTTGATCTGGAAGTCCGTATGTATTTCCTTCACCCACACAGATGACTACAATTTGGGGAGATACTGCTTTTAAAAAGGCTTCCGAACTTGAAGAAATGCTTCCATGGTGGGGTGATTTTAAGACTTGACTTTTGATTTCTCTGGCTGTTTCTATAATCTCCTCTTCAATATCAGTGCCGATGTCTCCGGTCAGAAGAAATGAAGTTTGGCCATAGGATAGTCTTAAGACAAGAGATTGATCGTTGTGGACGAAAAAGACGTAAGGCTCTTTTTGTTCAGGGTTAAGAACATCGATTCGTACATCCCTTAGATTGAAAGAATGATTTCTGTACAGTCTTTTACAGGAAACTGTTTGAGGAAGCAAACTTCTAAATTCTGTGTAAGATTCATTTTCCGATGGGCTAAAGGCTTCCCAGTATTCTGCAACCTTGAAATTTTTTGCGACAGACTTTAAGCCGTTAAGGTGGTCCGGATGTGCATGGGTTAAAACCAGAAAATCGATTTTTTTGATACCTTTCTTCCAAAGAAAAGGAGAGACAACGCGTTCGCCGATATCAAACGTCTCCTCACGAACTCCACCCCCATCAACAAGCATTTTTTTGTTGCCTGGAAATTCGATAAGTATGGAATCTCCCTGGCCCACATCGATGAAGGTGAGTTTGAGGACGTTGGACTTAGAGGAAAATGGATAAGTAATTAAAACAGCAAAAAAGCCAAGATAACAAATGAAAAAAATTAATTTTTGTCTTTTTATTTTGGATGGAGTGAGGAGTAGAAAGAGAAAAAGGAAATATCCGATTATAATAAGCCAATGTGGTGTTGGGATTCTGTAGGAAAAAAAAGGGAAATGGTCAAAGAGATGAGAGATACTTATCAGGAGATTGATGAAAAGATTAATTGCTTTAGCGGTAATCTGAGCTAAAAAAGGGCTTACAAAGGAGAGAGGAAGAAAGATGTACCCGCATGCCATGATCAATCCTACTAGTGGCAAGGCGCCGCAATTGAGGACGAGCGAGGAGAAGGTTATCCTGTTGAATGCATTGGCAATGAAAGGTAAAACACCCATTTGTGCGGTAAGAGAAAGTACAAATATTTCACTGATTCTCAAGGGGAGCCGTGGAAAAAATTTGATGATTTTAGGAAAGAAGAGAATGATTGAGAAAGTTGCTGCGAATGTAAGTTGAAATCCCAGGCTAAAAAGGCTAAAAGGGTTGATTAGCAGAAGGAAGAAGGCGCTGATGGAGAGAGTGTTGATGAGGTTAACATTCCGCCAAATGAGCTTTCCAAGAAGAAAGGCAAGAGTCATAATCGTGGCTCTTAAAACAGAGGGTCTTCCTTCTACAAGAAAAGCGTAAAAAACAAGAAATAGCATTAACAGAAGATAGGAGAGACGAGTCGGAATTCTCAAGACTTTGAAAAAAGAGAAGAGCAGGAAGGAGATGATTGCAATATGGGCTCCTGAGATGGCAAAGAGATGATAAAGCCCGGATTTTTGGAGAGAACGAGTAGTAGATTCGTCTATTCGTCCTCTCTCACCTAAGAGGAGGGCTTCGAGAACAGCGCCTTGAGGGGAAATTGAATTTTTTTCAGGTCCTGAGAAATAGATTTCAATTTTTTGTTGAAGTTTTTGGCGAAAAATCGAAATCAGACGGAGAGGAGAAAAGTTTTTTTCAGAATTGAGTTTTTCAACAAGAAGAGGGCTTTTAGTAAATGCCCTGTTGTGGATGTTTAGGCTTTTTAGATATATATTCATTGAGGGTTTGTTGAAGTTTCTGAATCCTTTGAAAGATGTTATCTTAGCGGACACTTTGACTCTGTCATGCACATAGAAGTCGAACAGTGGAGAGGATTTTGAGGTGTGGAGGACTGAAACTCTCAGGTTTCCGCTTATTTTTTCTTCTTTATTCAGGTAAGAGATTTTTTCAACTTTTATAAAAAGAAAGTCTCTGTTTTGGCTTTTAGAAGGAGATTTGTACAATGTCCCGTAAAAATCTAAATAGGAACTGGCTCGAAATTTGTGCAGTGTATTCTCTTCATATTTTTTTTCCCGGTATGTGTAGAAGCTTGACCCCAACAAGAAGGTAGTGAGGAGGATAAAAATTAGAGACAGCTTGATTTTTCTAAAGAAAAAGAAAGAAATCCAGGCACAAACAAGGCTTGCTATAGAGGCAGGGACAAGAGACTGTAGAGAGGGGGAAAAAAGAGAAGAAAATAAAATCCCTGCTGTTAGAGTCAAGGCTAGAAAGAGAAAGGGAAAATGCATGGCAAAAAATATTAATGAGAGTGATCTTCAAGATGGCTCTGATGCTCAAGACAATCCAGAAGAAGGTGACACATGATTTTAATGCCAAGAGGAATACTTCTTTCGTCAGGATTAAAATAGGGGTTATGAAGGGGAGCCATGGTTTTATTCTCAGGATTTTTTACTCCTAATAAAAAATAGAAGCCTGGGATCTGCTGGCAGTAATAGGAGAAATCTTCTGCGACCATTTGAGGTTTGAGCGTATTGACATTTGTTTCACCCAACACTGCAGAAAGAGTTGGAAGCATAATCGTTGCCAATTCCGGGTGGTTATACACAGACGGAGGGCCTTTTTTGTAATTGAAAATATAATCAGCCCCAAAGGGATGGGTAATACCTCTTACAACATCTTCAATTAATCGGGGGATTTTTTCTCTGCTAGAAGCACTTAGAGTTCTCACTGTGCCTTCTAGTAGTACTTTTTCTGCGATAATGTTGGATTTTGTTCCGCCTTCGATTTTTCCGATGGAGATAACAGCTGGGTCAGATGGCTCGATTGTACGGCTGATGATAGATTGAAGGCTAACAACAACTTGAGAAGCCAGGACAATGGCATCTATTCCTTCATTAGGTTTAGCTCCATGGGAACTTTTTCCTTTGATTATGATTTGAAACCGGTCTAAACTTGCCATTATGGACCCAGGAGAAAAAAAGACTTGACCCAAATCTTCCGGCCAGACGTGAAGCCCGAAAATGACTCCAACTGCAGGGTCCTCCAGTACACCTTCTTTTATCATCAAGAGCGCTCCTCCCTCTTGGCCTGGAGCAACTCCTTCTTCTGCAGGCTGAAAAATAAATTTGATATTTCCTTTTATTTTGTCTCTTAGGGTATTCATGACCATGGCCGTTCCTAGAACAATTGAAGTATGGATGTCATGCCCGCAGGCATGCATCACCCCATTGTTTAAAGATTTATAGGGAACATTTGATAATTCCTGGATAGGAAGAGCATCCATATCCGCCCTGATTCCTATTGTAATTCCTTGTTGGCTGCCGTTGAGAAGAGCTACAACACCTGTTTTGGCCACACCTGTTTTAACCTCTAAGCCGAGGGACATAAGTTTTGATGCGACAAGCTTAGCTGTTTCGTATTCTTGATTGCTCAGTTCAGGATTCATATGAAGGAAACGTCTGGTTTCTATTATTTCAGGCTTATATTTTTTGATTTCTTTTTCTATCCGGATGGCTGTCTTTTTATCTATTGTTAACCCATTTGCGGAAAAAAATAGGGTCCCTAGGAAAAGAACCAATGCTTTAAGCTTGAGATTTTTTTGCATGAACTTATCTTAAAATTGCTAATTATTAAAGTCAACCAATCTGTTAATCGGTTAGTCTGTTAATCGGTTAGTCTGTTAATCGGTTAGTCTGTTAGTCAGTTAGTCAGTTAATCTGTTAGTCTGTTATTTAAATTAAAAGGTTCTTCTCCCGATTAGTTGATGCAAAGGGTTCAAAAATCATAGGACCTTTGCCAAACTTTTAATTCCTTATAATTCTTAAGCATTTCACTCGAACCCCTGACCCCTTGACCCCTTGAATCCTTATGATCCTACCAACTCTTTTGGAGATGAGCCAATTAAAATAATTAACTGACAAACTGACTAACCGACAAACCGATCGTTGTATGTGCCGTATTCTTCTTTAAGCACAGAAGAGATTTCTCCGAGAGTGACCATGTCTTTGACGGCATCTATTATGGGAGGGAGGAGGTTTTTTCCGGCTCTAACAGCTTTATGTATAGCCTGTAATCGGTACTTGACCCGGTTTTCGGGTCTTTTTTCTTTGATATATCGGAGGTTTTCAACCTGAGTTCTCTCTACTTTTTCCTGAGGGTAGTAAAGTTCGAAATGTATTTTTTCTTCTTTGTTAACATACTCATTAAGACCGACGATTATCTGCTCTTTTTTTTCGATTTGCCTTTGATAATTATAGGCGCTTTCTTGAATCTCTTTTTGAATAAAGCCTTTTTCAATAGCTTTGAGCATCCCCCCCATGTCTTCTATTTTTTGGAGATATTCTTTGACTTTTCCCTCAATCTGGTTAGTCAAGCTCTCGATGAAATAAGAGCCCCCTAAAGGATCTACTGTATCAGCTACCCCGCTTTCAAAGGCGATGATCTGTTGAGTGCGAAGGGCGATTTGGGCTGATTCTCTGCTGGGTAATGCCAGAGATTCATCCCTGGAATTAGTATGAAGAGACTGTGTTCCTCCGAGTACTGCAGCCAATGCTTGTAGAGTGACCCTGACAACATTATTCTCAGGTTCTTGAGCCACAAGAGTCACTCCGCTCGTCTGAGTGTGGAATCTAAACTTCCAGGAGAGCGGATTTTTTGCATGAAATTTTTCCCTCATAGTCCTGGCCCATATCTTCCTTGCCGCACGAAATTTAGCGATTTCTTCAAACAAATTGTTGTGTGCAGCCAGAAAGAAAGACAGACGAGGAGCAAAAGTGTCTACATCGAGGCCTGTATCAGTGGCAGCGCGTATATACTCGATAGCGTTAGCAAAAGTGAAAGCCAGTTCCTGGACAGCTGTTGCGCCAGCTTCTCTAATATGATATCCGCTTATACTCATGGTGTTCCAGTGGGGTACATTTTTATGGCAAAAGGTAAGGATGTCGGTTATGATCTTAATCGAGGCTTGTGGCGGATAGATATAGGTTCCACGAGCGACATATTCTTTGAGGATATCATTTTGAATAGTTCCTGATAGCCTTTCCCATGAGATGCTCTTTTTTTCTGCCAGGGCCAAATACATTGCGAGGATGATGACGGCTGTAGAATTGATTGTCATTGAGACACTGACTTTATCCAGAGGAATACGGTCAAAAAGAACCTCCATGTCCTTGATGGTATCGATTACCACTCCAACTTTGCCTACTTCTCCATGTGCTTGAGTATCATCTGAGTCAAGGCCTAATTGAGTGGGTAGATCGAAGGCGACACTCAGTCCTGTCTGTCCTTGCGAAAGGAGAAAGCAATATCTTTTATTGGATTCTTGTGCCGTCCCGAAGCCTGCGTATTGACGCATTGTCCACAGTTTCCCTCTGTACATGGTGGGATAGGGCCCTCTTGTAAAGGGATATTCCCCTGGATTGCCAAGGGATTGCGATGGGCTGAAATGTGAGAGATCATTTTCTGTGTAGATTTTCTTTATCTTAATTTGAGAATGGGTTAAGAGCTTTTTATTTGTAATCTTCATAAGACAACCAGGTTTAGTCTGCTAATACGATTTCAATATTATTGTTTCTAATCAGAAAATATACTTCGAAAAAGCCTGAGTTCCCGCATAGCTGCCCTTATCCTCTAATTCTTCTTCTATTTCTAAAAGCCTGTTGTACTTGGCGACTCTTTCACTCCTGCTTAAAGAACCTGTCTTTAACTGGCCGGCGTTGAGTGCGACACTTAAGTCTGCGATGAATGTATCCTCGGTCTCTCCTGAACGGTGGGATATGACGGTAGAGTATCCTTTTTCATGAGCATACTTTACTGTTTCAATTGTCTCGGTTAGCGTTCCAATTTGGTTCAACTTGATAAGGATAGAATTTCCTATCCCTTTTTTGATTCCCGTTTTTAACCTTTCCATGTTTGTAACAAATATATCGTCTCCGACGAGCTGGATTCTATGGCCAAGCTCGTCTGTTAGAATCTTCCAGCCTTCCCAATCGTCTTCAGCCAAACCGTCTTCTATGGATATAATAGGATAAATATCAAGCAGAGATTTGTAGAAATCTATCATCTGGTCAATCGTTTTTTTCGAACCATCTGATTTTTTAAAGATGTATTTTTTGTCGACATAAAATTCCGAAGCAGCCGCATCAAGGGCAAGGAAAATATCTTTACGGGGTTTATATCCGGCTTTTTGGATGCTTTCAAGAATCAACTCAAGAGCTTCTTCATTGGATTTTAAGTTGGGAGCAAACCCCCCTTCATCTCCCACAGCAGTGCTGTATCCTTTTTTTCGGAGAATTTTTTTCAGGTGATGGAAAACTTCGGCAGCGGCTCTTATGGCTTCAGCAAAGTTGAGAGTTCCAGCAGGAACCACCATAAATTCCTGAATATCCACGTTATTATCGGCATGAGAACCTCCGTTGAGGATATTGATCTGAGGAGCAGGTAAGAGATAATTTTTTCTTTTTCCCAAGTATTCATAGAGGGGTAAATTTAAAGACTGGGCGGCAGCATGGGCTGTAGCCATGGAGACAGACAGAATCGCATTGGCGCCTAAATTCTTTTTTGAGGATGTCCCATCCAGTTGAATAAGCCGTTTGTCTATTTTTTCTTGGAATAGAGCATCTAATCCGACAATTTCGGGAGCTATGATATCTTTTACGTTGGAAACAGCCCTCAGAACACCTTTTCCAAGGTACCGGGCGGGGTCTCCATCTCTTAATTCCAGGGCTTCGTGAGTGCCCGTTGAAGCTCCAGAGGGAATGGATGCCTTTCCTATTGCTCCGGAAAGAAGAAAAACCCGTGTGCATATAGTCGGATTTCCCCTTGAATCAAGAATTTCTCTGGCTCTGATTTCTTTTATTATGGTTTTTGTCATTTAGAACTCCATAAAGGGGTTTATTTGCAAAAGGGTATCTTTTTGTGAAAAAAGGTTTGTGAGCTATTCAGATAATAATTTTATTTTTTTGTCTCTTCCTCTTCAGGAAATTCAGGTGGTTTTTTTGTAAGTTCTTCCTTTTTTTTCTCGACAAAATCTTTTACGATATCAATTCCTTCGTGTGTTTTTTCCTTTACTATCTTGATTCCTTTTTCTGCTTCCCCGGCGATTTTTTCATAACTTTCTTTAGCCTTTTCTCCTGTTTTTATGGCACTCTCCTGGATTTTCTTGCGGGTTTCTTCTCCGCTTGCAGGAGCAAAAAGAATGCCAAGGATGAAGCCTGTGGCTGTCCCAAGGAGAAAAGATAAAGTGATTTCCACTACACTCGAGTTTTTATTTGCCATTTTTATCCTCCTTTCTTTTTTTTTAAATGCCGCCAGCCGAGACGTACTAATGGAAACAAGAAAGGCCAGTATTTAGAGGAAGGTCTGATGATTTTTGTGGTGAGAAACCATGTTATTTCAGATACACTGACAGCGGTTTTTTTTGTGGCTTCGAGCACTTCGTCTAAATCGTCGATTTTCGTCCGAATTTTATGTGTGCTCTCATTAAGATTTGTGACGAGAGTTCTTATTTCAACAAGAGTTTCTTTTCCCTCTTTGGCCGTCTTTTTGAGCTGAATAAAAAGATTGACAAGGAATGTAACCGCAACTACAGCAGCAACGGTTAACACAAGCAGTAAAAACTGGCTTAAAGTTAGCGACATGTTACTTTATTGATAGAATAAAAACTAAGATTTGTCAAATAGATAAATCCAGTTAGTCAGTTAATCAGTTAATCTGTTGATCTGTATAACCAATTTTCTTTTTAAATTCTGAAAAAGTATGGACAATTAATGCCTTACCTAGAAAATAATGAAAAGCTGAGGGATTTACCGACTAACCGACTAACAGATTAACAGACAAACTGACTAACCGATTAACAGGATTATTTCCAGAGTATTTTATGAATGTTTTGAAGGTTATATTCTTTTTCGATTTTTTCTAGAATTTGAGGTAATTTTCTTTCTTCTCTCGATTCAAGAGCTTGTTCCCATTCTTTAAAGAATGAGCTCGGAATAAACTGATGTTCTTTTTTCAACAATCGATTGATTCCTCTTAATGCCTGCCAGTGAGCAATCATAACAAGCGCAAGCACGCCAAAAAATACGTTCGGTCCTGGGAGGAATGCTGCCAATCCGCTGATGGGAAGAATTAAAGTTTCTCCGATTAGAAGGAGGACATGTTTGGTTCTCTGTTTTTGGAGGAAGAAAAAGAATTTAATTTTTATTCTCTTTTCTTTAAGCAGCCCCGAATGAATAATCTGTACTACTTCTTCTTCTAGTTTCATTACTTTCCCGAATGCCTGTTCCTGTGCGAGAATTCGTTGAGGCAAGAGCATGAGCTTCTTTTTTGCCGATTCCCAAATTTCTTTCCAGCGAGAAAACTCGACTTGGATTTGACTGGGAGGCCCGGAAGATAAATATCTGTATTTATGACGGAAATCTTGAACAAAAAAGAAGTTCATAGCTCCGCTTCATTTTAGCATTTTACAAAATTAAAATCCAAATGCAGATCTAAGAACGGTTTAAGGTTTAAAGTTTAAGGTTTAAAGCAATATTCGTAAGACGTAAATCGTAACGGGTTTAAGGTTTAAAGTTTAAGGTTTAAGGCAATATTCGTAAGACGTAAATCGTAACGGGTTTAAGGTTTAATGTTTAAGGTTTAAGGCAATATTCGTAAGACGTAAATCGTAAGCCGCAACGAGTTTAAGGTTAAAGGTTTAATGTTGAAGGCAAGAGACAGAAGACGTAAGCCGTAAGTCGAAATAATGGTTTAAGGTTTAAAGTTTAAGGTTTAATGCAAGAGTGAAACTTTAAACAAAATCTGTCTTGCCTCTTTGTCTTGCCAATTTATGTTGTCTTGCTTTTATTATTATCTGAGTCACTGTGTTACAGTGTCACTGTTTTAGACAAACCAGACAAACGGAATAGACAGACTGTTTATCTTCGCTGATTTAAGAGATAAATAAAGAAAGGAGCGCCTAAGGCTGCAGTGATGATACCGATAGGAAGTTCTGTAGGAAAGAGCAGTGTTCGTGCCAGTAGGTCTGAATAGACAAGAAGAGTTCCTCCTGCTAGAGAAGAAAAGAAAAAAAGGTATCTATGGTCCGGTCCAATGAGAATGCGAATCCAATGAGGAACAATAAGTCCTACAAATCCGATGATTCCGCTGACCGAGACGGATGAAGCTGCAAGCAAAGTGGATATTACTAAGAAAATTTTCCTTACCCGATTCACAGCACAGCCCAGGGATTGGGCAGTATCGTCTCCCAGCGCTAAAAGATTCATATCTTTGGCGAGGAATTGGGCGACGATAAAACAAAGGATAAAATAGGGAAATACGGCGCTGATCTGCGTCCAGTCAGAAAGGGCAAAGCTTCCAAGGAGCCAGAAGACAGCCTGTTCATAGGATTCTGATTTTAAGAATATAAAAAAAGACGTAAGCGCGGATGCCAGGGCTCCGGCGGCAATTCCTGTTAAAAGCAGAGTTTCGATTTTGAAGATACCTTTTCTTTGGGAGAGGAGATAAATGAGGGAGACGATGGCAAATCCTGATGCAAAGGCAAAAATGCTCTGAAGAGGGAACCCGAGGATATAAATGTTCAGCCCCAGAAAAATTGCAAGAACCGCACCGAATGAAGCTCCTGATGATACACCGACAACAAACGGGCCAGCCATAGGATTTTGGAAATAACCCTGAAGGATGGCACCAGAAAGGGATAGACTTGCACCGACCAGAAAGGCTAAAAGAGCACGGGAAAGTCTCAGCTCAAAAATTATGGCATGGGTTTTATCGTTATTGAATAAAAAATCCCAGAAATCTTTAATACTTGTCTCTACAGACCCTTCAAGAAGAGAAAGCAAAAGGCCTGAAACAAGAAGGATAAGCAGAATCAGGAGCAGCTTGAGTCTTCTTTTTTGAGCTTTCATTTTTCTGTTTCAAAATATTGAGGGTGAAGGATGCGGGCTAGATGATCAAGGGCGTCGATGATCCGGGGCCCGGGCCTGGTGGCAAGGTTTGCATCCAGAAAATAAATGTTTTCTTTCTCAACAGCCCGAATACTTTCAAGATGAGCTTTTTTTTTTATCCATTCTTTGGTTTTAGAAAATTCCTCCTGCGAATTAGAGATGATGATGATGAATTCAGGGTCTTCGTGAATGAGCTGTTCTCTGTTGTATGGAAGCCATCGTCTTTGTATTTTTCCGGCAATATTCGACCCTTTGGCCTTTCTTACAAGGTCGTCGATGAAGCTGTCTTTCCCGCATGTCCAGAGCCCCATGCCGTGAAGCGTGATAAAGACTTTGGGTTTATGTTGGATGCCTTGAAGGGCTGATTGGATTTTGGCGTATTTATTTTTGAGAGATTGGATGAGGATTTTTGCTATTTCTTCTTTTTGGGTGATGGCCCCTATTTTGTTGATGATAAGAAAAACGGATTCTATGGTTTTCCCCATCTCTATGGCGAATACGGGAAGATGAAGGCTCCTCAAGCGTTTGAGAATCCGTAAAGGATTTCCTTGAAAACCGACGATGAGATCTGGATTCAGCGCTATTATCTTTTCAAGACTGGGGTTGGTCATTCCTCCAATTTTTTCTTTTTGTTTTGCCTCTCTTGGATAATCGCAGTAGCGGGTAACCCCTACGACTTTTTCACCAAGACCTAAGGCAAAAAGAATTTCAGTAATGTTTGGAGCCAGGGAAATGATCCTTTTGGGGGGAGAATCAATAACGTGTGAATACCCTAAATCATCGATGATAATTTTATTTTGGACTCCAAAAACAGGAACAGCCAGAACAAACATCAAAAAGCCTGCCTGAGTTTTTTTTCTGATCATGGCTTCTTTTCCTTCTTGGAAATAAGTGATATTTCTGGCAGTCCAGAGTGAAGGTTTTCTCTTATATCTACATCTGTCTGGAAAACTTCTCTGATGTTTTTCTCTGTGATCAGCTTTTCGGGTGGACCCTGGGCATAAATTTTGCCCCCTTTCAGGAAAATGAGTCTCTGGGAGTAGGGGATGGCGAGGTTTATGTTATGCTCTGTACAGAGAATGGTTTTTCCTTTCTCCTCCTGCAGCCTTTGGAGTATCTGATAGATTTCAACCTGGTAACTGATATCCAGGTGTGAACTGGGCTCGTCAAGAAAAAGAATAGGTGTGTCCTGGGCCAATGCCCGTGCGATAAAAACTCTCTGTCGTTCTCCGCCGCTTAAATGAGCCATTTTTTTTTCTTTGAGAAAAGAAATTTCTGTCAATTCCATGATTTCCTCGATTATCTTAGCATCTTCGAAGGATGTGCCTTCTAGTCTTCTTTGATGAATGTATCTTCCCATGAGTATGATTTCTTTTACACTGAATTCAAAGGATAAGCTGAACATCTGGGGAACATAAGCGATTTTTTTTGCGATTTGCCGAGGTCCTAAGGAGAACATGTCTTTTCCCTCTGCTCTAACTTTACCCGAGATATTCTTTAATAAGCCCTGAAGAGCTTTTATCAGAGTGCTTTTTCCTGAGCCGTTTCGCCCGAGAATGGAAATGAATTCGCCTTTATCAAGAAGAAAGGAGATGTCCTCGATAACATAGCCGTTTTCGTATCCAGCGGAGAGGTTGTTGACTTCAAGAATCGCCATTCTAAAAGAAATATACCTTAATTTTCCAATTTTTTCCAAAAAAAGTTCAAACTAAATTATAACTGTTAGTCTGTTAGTCAGTTAGTCTGTTAGTCAGTTAGTCAGTTAATCTGTTAATCTGTTAGTCAGTTTGTCTGTTAAATATTTTGGCTCTTCTCCCAATTAGTTGATGCAAAGGGTTCGAGGATTCAAGGGTTCAAGGATTCAAGTGTTTTTTTTGTAGCGATTTAGTAAGTGCTTTGAGCATCCTCTCAACCTCTCCTATTCCCTCCTGTGCAAACTTTTAATTCTT
>DAOVDU010000001.1 GCA_030669305.1 Candidatus Aminicenantota bacterium | reverse complement strand
AAAAAATTGTAACAATAGTCCACATAGAAATTTAAAGAGACATCTGTAACTTCTCAATAATTGGGGGTAGTAGCTATGGATTCCCGCCTCCGCGGGAATGACGATTGAGTGTAAGTGTCTGTCATTCCTGCGAAGCTTGTGCCTGCGGAGGCAGGTAGCAGGAATCCAGTGATTAGTCACAAATATAATCTACCCACACTTATTGAGAAGTTGCTAAATCTTAAACTAATTCGTTTGGAATTGGGGGCTTGGAATTTGTTTGTAATTTAGAATTTGGGATTTGGAATTTTTTTAGAAAGCTAAGGTTTAAGATGAGGAAAAAGGGGAAATGGCGAGGGACGGAATTGAACCGCCGACGCAGAGATTTTCAGTCTCTCGCTCTACCGACTGAGCTACCTCGCCACAAATTGTTGTTTTATTCTATAATTCGTTCCTAAGTATAATTTTCCTCTGATATAATGTCAATTGAAAAAATTGGAGAGTAAGGAATAAAAAGAACGAAACAGCGACAGGGCGAAAATACCAGTAGGCGGTCTTTAGTTTGCAGTATAGCAGTATAGCAGTATTTTCCATTGCCCTTTAGTTTGTCTTGCTATATATGATGAAATTGAAATAGGATATCCGTTGTGATATTCTTTCACATTGGAGGAATGACTCGATGGAAGAAAAAGAAATAAAAAAGCTTTTGTTGAAAGAAAACGAAGGATTCAGAAAGGCTTTTGAGCAGCACCAGCGCTATGAAAAGGAACTTGAAAAGTTTAAAGAAAAAGGTTTCCTGAAAGAAGAAGAAAAGCTAAAGGAAAAAGAATTGAAGAAAAAAAAGCTTGTCCTAAAAGACAAAATGTACTACATAATGACAGAATACAAGAAGTCTATTAAATGACTGTTTCGTAGAGAAAATGAAAGGAAGGAAAAGGGTCAAGGTTGTTTTGGTTGGAACAGATTCTCTGCATGGAAAAGAGATGAAAAATGTCTTAAGCAAGAAAAAATTCCCTCTTGAAAAAATTGACTTTTTCGACCCGGACATCGAATCAGAATACAGCAAACTGACTCAATTTCGGGGCGAGGCTAAAGTCATCTACCCTCTAGACAGGAATTCTATTTCAATGGCAGACCTGGTTTTTTTAGCAGCAGATAAAAGCATTAGCCGGGAATATGGGATTCTTGCCTCTAAGGCAAAATTTCGGGCAATCGATTTATGCGGAGCATTTAATGATGAAGAAAAGATTCCAATAGTTGTGGCGGGAGTGAATGACAATATTATTTTGAGTGAGAAGTTTGGCCTTATTGCTAATCCTCATCCTGTTACGATCATCCTTTCCCATCTCTTTCATCCGACTGTCAAGAAATTTGGACTTTTAAAGGCCATTGCTTTTGTTCTTCAACCCGTATCTGCATTTGGAGACACTGGGATTAAGGAGCTGGCGAGTCAGAGTGTTGCTGTACTAAGCAGCTCTTCATTTTCAAAAAAAGTTTTTAAGGCACAGATAGCCTTTAATCTTCTTTCTCATACTGAAGCAATTGATAAAAATGGCGTTTCCTCAATTGAAAGACAAATCATATCAGAAATAAGGAGAGTCCTTGAAAGCAGCAGTTTTCCTATCTCTTTATCAGTCGTCCAGGCTCCTGTATTTCATGCCTATTCAATTATGACTTATTTAGAATTGGAAAAAAAAGCAAGCATTCTGGCTCTAGAAAATCTCTTTAAAAAATCTCCCTATTTTAAGCTCTCTCCTTTATCTCTTTCGAGTCCTGTCTCGTCTGTTTTAGTGGCGGGAAAAGATAAGATTTTCATTGGTCCTATCAAAAAAGAAGAATCATTTCCTAATGGCTTCTGGGTCTGGGCCGTAGCGGATAATTTGACTTGCGGGTCAGCCTTGAATGCATTTGAGATTGCGGAGAAGAGTTTTTTTACATCATCGGCTTAAGAGATGAATCAAATATTCCAGCTTTTAAAACTCACGCTCACAGAGAAAAGGAGACTCATTCTTGCCTTTGTTTTCACGATCTTTGTTGCTTTTTTTACTTATGTTTTTGTTAATTTAATTCAGCCTATCTTAGATGAGATGTTTTTTGTATCTCAAGCATCTCCCGAAAAAGCGAGTTCTATGGAGTTCGTTTATCGATATTTCCATATTACCAGAGATGAGCTTATATGGTTTCTGCCCGTGCTCCTTGTCATTGTTATTTTTGGAAAAGGATTGTCTACTTTCCTCTCCTCTTTTCTCATGAAGTCCATCGGTCATAAAATTGTAAAAAGGATGAGAGATAATCTTTTTGAGCATCTGGTTTACCAATCCTCCAATTTTTTTGACCGAAAAGCCACCGGCGAACTCATGTCCAGGTTAACAAACGATATTGATAAGATCCAGGAAGCAGTCTCAGGAAGCATGGGAAATCTTATTCAGGAAGTTTTTATTCTTTTTGCACTTCTTGTGAGGATGTTTATCGTCGATTGGCATTTGGCTTTAGTGGCTTTTGTCATAGCTCCCTTAGCTGTTATTCCCTTGGCGATTTTCAGCCGGCAACTAAAAAAGATGGGAAAGTTAAATCAGATTAAGATGGCTCAGATTTACAGTCTTCTCCATGAAACCATTACTGGCAACAAGATAGTCAAAGCTTTTACTATGGAAAAATTTGAAATGAAGAAATTCTTTCAATCCACTCTGAAGTATTTCAAAAACAGCATAAAGCTGGCCTGGATAGGGAGCTTATCCTCGCCTTTTATGGAATTTTTAGGCGGTGTCGTCGGAGCTTTTATACTTCTTGTGGGTACAAGAAGGATTGCCGAAGGATACATAACCCCTGGTGCTTTTGGCTCCTTTATCATAGCCATTTTTATGATGTATACACCTATCAAGAGGATTAGCCGGGCAAACGTTGTCATCCAGCATGGAGTGGCATGTTATGAAAGAGTTCAAGAGCTCCTGGAAATTAAGCCTCAAATTGTTGATCATCCTAAAGCATATCCTCTTCCTCCTTTGAAAGGAAAGATAAAGTTTGAAAATGTCTCTTTCAGCTACAATGAGACAAGCCATGTTCTCCATGATGTTAGCTTTGAGGTGCTCCCTGCAGAAACAGTAGCTCTCATTGGATTGAGCGGTGCTGGAAAGACCACCATAATTAATCTCCTTTCCCGTTTTTACGAGGCAAACACTGGGAGAATCATGATCGATGGAATTGATATCCGGGAAGTAACCCTTTCCTCTCTTAGGTCCCAAATCGGACTGGTTACTCAAGAGCTCATCCTCTTTAATGATACCGTACGTAACAACATCGCTTATGGCATGGAAGAGACTTCTTTAGAGAAAATTAAGGAAGCTGCTAAAGCTGCCAAAGCACATGATTTTATAAAAAGACTCCCTCAGGGTTATGATACCCTGATAGGGGAAAGGGGAGGGTTGTTATCCAGCGGAGAGAGACAAAGGTTAGCCATTGCAAGAGCGTTACTAAAAGATCCGCCAATTCTTATTCTTGATGAGGCCACTTCAGCATTGGATTCTGAGTCAGAAAGACTAGTCCAGATCGCCTTTAAAAATGTTATGAAAAATAGGACCACTTTCGTTATAGCCCATCGCTTATCTACGATACGAAATGCTGACAAAATTTTTGTTGTGGATAAGGGCAGTATTGCTGAAATTGGTACCCATAGGGAGCTGTATAGAAAAAACGGCATTTACAGAAAATTGTATGATTTGCAGTTTCCTGAGGAAAAAGAGGTTACGTTTTGATCCGAAGCATGACTGGCTATGCAGAAAAGAAGTTTGATTCCAAAACTATTTCTGTAAAGATTAGTATCCGAACTCTAAACCACCGCTACTTAGATTGGAGCTGCCGCGGGAACCAAATCGGAGCAGTAGAGAACAAACTTAGAGCTACCTGTCAGAAAAGGCTGCATAGAGGAAGAATTGAGGTCTTCATTAGCTTGAATTTTCTGGATCAAGGGAGCTGGAAGCTTCGGATCAATGAAGATTTGTTGAGAGAGATCCTTTCTTCTCTGGAAAAGGTGTCTTCCAGGATGCATCAGAGGTCGAGTTTTTCAGTGGAGAATTTGTTTAGCATCCCGCATATTGTGGATCTGACGAGAAAAGATTTGACTGGAGAAGAAGTTGAATTTTTAGAGAGAAGTTTTGAAAAGGCCCTGGATGTGCTTATAAAGGAAAGGCTTAGAGAGGGGAGGGAAATAAAAAGAGAGATTAGGAGAAATCTCCAGAATATAAGGAAAGCTGTGAACCTGATCGAAGGGCTTGCGAAAAAGCAGCCTTTTCTTATCCGAGAAAAATTGACAGAACGATTAAAAAAGTTAGATCAGGAAGCTGTGATTTCACAGGAAAAGCTGGCCGAAGAAACGGCCTATCTTGCTCAACGATACGATTTGACAGAAGAAATTGCTAGACTGAAGAGCCATTTGAATCATTCGCAGGAACTTCTTTCTCCAAAAATTGAAGAACCTGTAGGGAAGAAACTGGATTTTGTTGCTCAGGAACTTTATCGGGAGGCAAATACCTTAAATTCTAAAGCACATGATATTGAGATAATCAAAGGGAGCTTAATGATTAAGGGAGAGGTAGAGAGTATCCGCCAACAAGTTCAGAATTTAGAATAATTCAAAATCCCAAATTCCAGAATCCAAATTCCAAACAAATTCCAAACAAACTAGTTTAAGGTTTAAAGTTTAAGGTTTAAGGCAAGAAAACTATTAACCATTTACCATTTTCTTATTCTTCTGCAGTATGGCAGTTTAGCAGTATTTACCAACCGCCTGTAATTGGAATTTTGGTGCTTATTTGTTATTTGGAATTTGAACTTTCTACCCTTCTATTATATTATCCTCTTATTAACATAAATTGGAAAAATTGATATTATGATAATATAGGAAACTAGGAAAAAAGATGCTTTTTATTATCACTGGTCCATCAGGATGCGGGAAGTCTACGCTTGCTGGTCGGGTTCTGGAAGAACTGGATAATATCGATTTTTCTGTCTCTTATACAACCCGAAAAAAGAGAAATTCCGAGGAAGAGGGAAAGGATTATTATTTTGTATCAGAAGGCGAATTTAAGAGGATGATTGAAGATATGAAGCTGGTTGAGTGGGCTGTTGTTCATGGTAACTATTATGGTACTTCCAAAAGAGAGCTAGAGAAGAAGGCAACAAAAGGAGATATTCTTTTGGATATTGATGTCCAGGGCGCGCATCAAATAAAAGAGAAGCTAAAAAAAACTATCTTCATCTTTATCATGCCTCCATTATATTTGGAGCTGAAAAAAAGACTGGAAAAAAGAGGCGAAGAGAGCCCTGAATCGATTAATGAAAGGCTTGATGTGGCAAAAAAAGAAATCAGGCATTATCATCATTTTGATTATATTATTATCAATGACCTGCTTGAAAAAGCTGTGGAGGAGCTGAAATCAATCATTTTGAGCACGAGATGCCGCTTCGATCCTTGCAAGAAGGAAATTATGCTTATCCTTCGAAGTTTTTCTGAAGAAGTATGAAAGAGGCTGAAATGGAAAAAATCGCTTTGGGGATATGCTCATCAATCAGTATTTACAAATCTTGTGAAATTATCCGTAACTTCCAGAAGAAAAAGTTTCAAATTCAGGTTATTATGACAAAAAATGCTGCCCAATTGGTTTCTCCTCTGCTTTTTAGTGCTCTTTCTGGTCATAAGATTTTCATAGATCCTTTTAGTGATGAATTTTCTGAAGAGATTTCTCATGTAGCTCTAGCCAAAGAAATATCTCTCTTTCTTGTTGCTCCAGCCACAGCCAATATGATCGGAAAATTTGCCTCTGGCATAGCGGATGATTTTTTATCGACTTTTTATATGGCTGTCAAATGTCCAGTAATCATAGCTCCTGCCATGAATGAATCCATGTATTTTCACAGACAAACCCAGCAGAATATCAAAAAACTTAAGTCCCTAGGAGTGAAGTTTATTGAGCCAGAAAAGGGCTATTTGGCTTGTCGAGAAGAAGGATGGGGAAGACTTGCTGCCCCTGAGAAAATTGTTGAAGAAGGGCTGAAGTTGATAGATAAGAGCCATAGCTTAAGGGGAAAAACAATTCTTGTATCAGCGGGTCCGACCCGGGAATTCATGGATTCTGTCCGCTTTCTAACTAACCGATCTTCAGGCAAGATGGGCTATGAGCTTGCAGAGGAGGCTCAGAGACGTGAGGCGGATGTCATCCTAATTTCTGGCCCTACTAATATTCAGCCACCAAGAGAAACCAAGTTCAGAGAGATTCAGACTGCCCAGGAAATGGAAGAGGAGATTTTGAAACACTTTGAGAAGGCTGATATTGTCATTATGGCTGCTGCTGTCTCTGATTTCAAGTTTGCCGAGGTATCATTCCAGAAAATTAAAAAGCGAGAGTCGTCGGGAAAAGTAGATCTTATTCGGACTCAAGATGTTTTGGATAAAATCAGCCACAAAAAAGGCAAAAAGATCCTGGTCGGGTTTGCAGCCGAGACAGAAAATGTTATACACAATGCTCTCAAAAAATTAAAAGAGAAGAATCTTGATCTAATCGTAGCCAATGATGTATCTGTAGAAGGCGTGGGATTTGAATCAGATTTTAATCAGGTAAGCATAATTCACCCTGATGGAAGGATGATTAAAACGGGGAAGAAAAGCAAACTTGAGATAAGCAAGATAATACTAGATGAAGTGGAGGAGATAATTGGGAAAAGCGGCTGAAAAACTCCTTTTTGATCTTGAGGAGGAATTAAAATTTTTTTCACTGATTGGGGCTGAGTTCATAATAAAAAAGTCTCATTTTGTTTCTCTTCAAGAACGTATCCTTCACTGTGAAAAGTGCCCCCTGGCGCAGAGCAGAAAGAATGCTGTGCCGGGAGAGGGGAATCAGAAAACAGAACTTCTATTTGTCGGGGAAGCCCCTGGCCATGATGAAGATATACAAGGGAGACCTTTTATAGGGAAAGCAGGGCAGCTTCTTACAAAAATAATAAATGCCATGCACTTTCAAAGAGAAGAAGTTTATATCACTAATATTATCAAGTGCAGGCCGCCTAATAACCGAACTCCTAATAGGGAGGAAATTGAAAAGTGTAAAGGATATCTCTTTGAGCAAATCAAGATGATTAACCCCAGAGTCATTGTTACCTTGGGGAAAGTGGCTGCTGATTTTTTTATTCCAAACAAGCTGGGAATGACTGCTTTACGGGGGGACTTTTATAAATTTGATCAGATTAATGTGATGCCGACCTTTCATCCTTCTTATCTTATTAGAAATGAGGGCAACAAGAAAATTCGAAGAATGGTCTGGGAGGACATGAAAAAAGTGATGGCCTTCCTGGGCAAAAAATGACCTTATATGCTGAAATCATCCTTTCTCTTCCTATTGATTTATCTTTTTTTTATATAATCCCAGAAGCATATTCTGAAGAAGCAAAAATCGGGTCGAGAGTACTTGTTCCCTTCCGTCAAAGGAAACTTACTGGCTTTATTATTGGTCTAAAAAAAAGGAGGTTAGCTCAGGACTTTAAACTCAAGGAGATTTTGGAAGTGCTGGAAAAAGAGCCAGTTTTTTCCTCGAGTTTTCTCGCTTTCACCCGAAATCTTAGCAGGTTTTATTATTCAGCCTGGGGGGAGCTTCTCCAGGCCTCGCTTCCCTCTTCTTTTGTTCTTAAGAGCAAAGCGAGGATATCTCTCTCTGAGAAAGGGAAAGTTGCCATCCAGAATGGAGCTATGTCACAAGGGGAGAGAAGTATTTTGGAATTCCTGCAAAAAAGGCCATACAGTGACATTTTCCTGAGAAGAAGATTCAAAGAAAAAAATTTGTCTTATATGCTTTCTCGACTGGAGAATAAAGGGTTGATACAGATCAAGAGAGAAGTTAAAAAGGCAAATCGAAAAAAGGAGATGGCGGTTCCTGCTGGGCCAACTCAGCTTGAAATAGATTTTTCCTTGGATGAGAAATCTTTCCAGGCTGTTCACCTTATCGCTGGAAAGGCAGGCAAGAAGATTTTTTCGCCCTATTTTCTTTATGGTTCCCAAGAGAAGAGAGAGGCGGTTTACTTCAGTTTGATTAGAAAAGCTTTATCTCTGCGGAGGAGGGTATTATTTCTTGTCCCTGAAATTTCCTTGACCAAAACTCTTTTAGAAAAGTTTGAGAAGAAATTGGGAGGGAACGCCGTTCTTCTCCACAGCCAATTATCAGAAAGAAAGAAGGAACTTGAATGGCAAAAGATAAAAGATGGGAAAGTAGATGTGGTTGTAGGGCCCCGTTCTTGTCTCTTTTCACCGCTTGAGAATTTGGGGTTGGTTATTGTGGATGAAGAACAGGATGACTCTTATTATCAACGGGAGAGCCCTTCCTATGATGCCAGAAAAGGAGCGTGGATAAGAGCAAAACAAGAAGCTTCAGTTTTGGTCTATGGTTCTGCTGTTCCCTCTGTTGAGGCTTTTTACAAAGCTAAAAAGAATGGCTATTTGTTGAGTTTAGACGAGGGGATAAAAGGAAGGAAAGTCAAAATCGTTGATGATAAGCGGGAAAGAGGTGTGATCTCCGAAATACTTGAGAAAAAAATTGGAGAAAGATTAAAAAAGAAACAGCCTATTCTAGTTTTTATTAACAGGCGCGGATATGCCCCTTTTCTCATCTGCTCGAGATGCAGCTACATCCCTCGCTGCATTCATTGCGATATTGCCTTGACCTATCATAAAAGAGAAGAAAGATTAGTTTGTCATTATTGTAATTATTCTCTGCCTAAGAAGAATGAATGCCCTGAGTGTGGGAGCAGGATTATCAGAAAAAAAGGCTTCGGTATCGAAGCCGTTGAGGAGGAATTGAAAAAGAAATTTCCTCAAAGCAAGATTGTGTGTTTTGATACAGATGTTATAAAGAGCAAAAAAGAGAGGGAAAGAATCCTTTTGCATTTTAAGAAAGGGAAAATTGATCTTCTTCTTGGGACCCGGCTATTAGTTCATCAAGCTGGTTTAACTCCTGTATCTTTGGTTGTTGTTCTTTGTCCAGAAACAATTCTTACTCTCTCTGATTTTAGAGCAAGCCAAAAAACTTTTCAAAGCCTGCACCAGATGAGGAAATTTGTCCGGGATGATGAAGAGTCTGAATTCCTTGTCCAGACGGCTCTTCCTCACCACTTCAGTATTCAGCAGGCTGCCTTTGGGGAATACATCTGCTTTTTTAATAAAGAAATTAAATACCGCCGCATCATGAACTATCCCCCATTTTCGCATATGGCTGAAGTGCTGTTCCTGGGAAATAATTTAAGAACTTTAGCTAAGGAATCCAGAGCATTTTCTTTACAGGTGAAGAGCCAGGCTGATAATGTTGAGATATTGGGTCCTGCTTTGGCATCGGTGACAAGGGTTAGAGGAAAATACAGGATTCAGGTTATAATGAAATCCAGGAGGAAGAGGAGCCTCGATGAGGTCCTGAAAAAATCCCTCAAGCAAATCAAGGGAAGAAAATCGATTGTTATTTATGAATAATTCTGTTAGTCAGTTTGTCTGTTAATCAGTTAGACGGTTAGTCTGTTAATCAGTTAGTCAGTTTAATCAGTTAGTCAGTTAATTAGTTAGTCAGTTTAATCAGTTAGTCAGTTAGACAGTTAGTCAGTTTGTCTGTTAATCAGTTCCTTTTATGAGGCGGATTTCCATTTCTTTGTGCAAGTAGTATTTGTTATTGTCAGGGTCAGCCCAATACGTTTCTGGCTGCCCTCGGATTGTGACAAACTGGTCGTAGTCTATTTCGTCATTTGTGGGTCCGATGTAGGTTATAGTGGCTACTCCTTCTTCATCAGTCACAACATAGGTTTTTGTTTTGCCGTCAGAAAATTCACCTGGTCCTGATAGAATTGTAAAGAAGACCTTTCTTCCTACAACAGGGATTCCGTCCTCAAATGTGAAAATTCCTAATATTACAGATTCAGGTCTTTCTGAAGTGCACCATAACACATTCGGATCGGCCATCAGTTCGAAGACAAGATCGAGATCGTATTTATCTCGAACAATATAAACAGGAGTCAATTCCGCGATAATTTCCTTGCCTTCCCAGCCGGCATAAGCATAAATGTAGAGAGTTTGGTTAGCAGTTAAATCTTGAGCAGTAGGGCCGTAGTAACTTAGTGAGGCAAGGCCGCTTGAGTCTGTTGTTTTTGTTTTGACCGATAGGTTGCCTTCGAAATGGCCAAGGTTAGGTGTGACTTCAAAATGGATGCTTATGTTGGATAAAGGGGTTCCGTCAAATTTCTTCAAACTGGCCGTTATGGTTGTTACTTCGGGTGTAGAGCCGGCAAATAACACATTGGGATTGGCGGAGGTATGAAGAAGAATCGAAAGGCTGGAAGGTCCGAAAGGCGCAGGTTCTTCTACTGCGTTTCTGCATGAAGGGAGGAACGATAGAATTAAAGCCAGGGAAAAGACTATGATAATATTTCTTTTATTTTTCATTTTTCCAATCCTCACTCATTCATTGACATAGTTGGCAAAGAAAACAGTCAGATAGCCTGTGGATTTGACATTATGGTTAGTTATATCATGTCCGTAAAATTCAATTTTGGCTGTTGCCTGAATGACCCCATCTCCTCGGCATTCTCTCAGACTAAACAAAGGAGGCTCCATCTTCGCTACTTCTCTCACTACGACAAATACAACTTCAGTCGTGGAACCAATTTCTACTAAAGCTGAAAGAGAGCCTGAAAAAGAATAGGGAACATCTACTCCTTCGGTGTTTTTTCCATCAGATCGAGAAAAAGACACAGTATACTTGGTCACGGTTATGCTGTTATAGTGCGATGGGTCAAATATGGGTGCTGGATTCAAAAGCTCTGCTGAAAAAGTAGCCTTGCCTGGGTCACTGCTGATAGATGTCTCTCCAGTATCAGGATTCTCATAAAGAACGTCTGATTGAATAAAATTCACTTCATTCTCTTCCATATCAAAGCCGGTCATGCTTGTGATAATAAGCCTACTGTCTGATGTAGAATCGTTTACTATAGGGTTACAGGAGATAAGGAAGAGAATTACCGGAATGATTGCCATAATTTTTACACTTTTCCTTTTTCTCATTTTTTCATCCTCTTATTTGATTATTCTGGGAGTAATAAATATTAGCAGTTCTCGAGTCTGCTTTGTTCGAGCGAAGGATTTGAAAAGGTTTCCCAGAATAGGTATTTTATGGAGAAATGGAACTCCTTCTCGAGTTATAGAATCTTCGGTTCTATATATTCCTCCGATTACGGTAGTTCCTCCATCAGGAATCATGACTGTAGTCGTGGCGCTCTGAGTAGTTATAGGAGGAATGCCGTTGACAAGGTTGGCGAAGTCGGCTGCATTGTTCTGTATTTCAATATGCATGATAATTGTCCCCTCGGCAGTAATCTGAGGGGTAGCTCTGAGTTCTAAGGCGGCATTAACATATCTTGTGGTTACGGTAAAATTTGCTACGGTCTGAACAGGAATTTGCCTGCCCTGTATGATTTCTGCCTCTTGGTTGTTCTGAGTAGTAACAGTGGGACTAGAGATGATTCGACCGTCTCCTGAAGTCTCAAGAGCAGAAATAGCCATGTCTATCCTGAAGGTATCTAATACATTACTGAAGGAGATACCCAGGGCCGTGGTAAATGCAGGGGCAGGAAGATTGACAGCATAACCGCCTAAAGGCCCTCCGATACCCTTTGTTATGATTCCTTGAGGAATGAGTGCTCCGTCAATTATTGCTGTATGCGGGAATTGAAGGGAGGTCTGGTTGCCGTAAAAAGGATCTGATATACCTCTAAATCCCCATTGGACTCCGAGATTGCGGATAAATGTGGATGTTGCTTCCACAATCCGGGCTTCTATAGAAACTTGAGGAGTTGGAGTGTCAAATACAACTATGAGTTTCTCTAAAAGGTCAATTCTATCTTTTACATCAGATATTATTAATGTGTTAGTTCGCCCGTCAACGATGATTTCACCTCTTTCTGATATTTTAGAACGCAAAAGCCCGTGAACGTCTCCAGCTTTAGAATAGGATAGAGTAAAAGTTTTTACCAGGATAGGCCCTGCTAATTCTTTACTCTCCTCTAATCTTCGCTGATCATCCTGCTCCCTCATAAGAACATTGATAGGTGCAATCCGGAGTATGTTTCCTTCTATGGTTTTACCCATCTTGTTATTTTTGATAAGAACATCAAGAGCTTGATCCCAAGGCACATCCTCGAGGTTACAGGTTACAACTCCTCTTACATCAGGGTCAAAAACAACATTTAATCCGGCATGGTCTCCTATATAAAGAATAACATCCCTCAAATCAGCATCTTTAAATCTTAGACTGATTAAATCACCTGAATATTTTTCTTCAGCCTCAGCTATGGTTTTTGGCTTGAACTGATCCTCCTGGGTTCTGTTTCCGTTTGGAGAAACCACATTTTTGTTTGACTGAATGGGTTTTGGAGGATCAATGTTTTTGTTTTCTGTTGTTTTTTCAGGCTCGATTTTTTCTTGTGTAGTTTGATTCTTTTTCTCTTGTGCTGGTTTTTCTTTTATATTAGGTTTAACTTTTTTTATTACAGGTTGTTCCAGCTTTTGAGGGATATATTGCTCATTAAAATTCGGTTTGACGTCCGTTGGAACAGAAGTGCCTATTACAGGGACTGATTGAGCAGCTGTTTCCTTATAGAAAGAAAAGACCATCTTTTCCATGCTTGAGTCTATGGTATAGAATTTGGGTTCTGTGATGTCAAAGACTATTCGTGTAATAGTGTAAGGGTTTGAAACTTGGAACTGAGCTATTCTCACTTTTTTTATTCCCAGCTTATTTACTGGATAGACTGATATTGGCTTGGAATATAATGTATCGAAAAGATCGACTACAAGACGTAGCGGATTGTCAAGAACAAATATTTGAGAGATAGCCTCATCGCTAAGCCTGGCAGTGATATCAATCCTATCTTTATTCTCTGAGACATTAATTCCTTTTAAATGAATGTTGGTCTTTGTGCTTTTTTCTAGCTCTTTTTTTATTTCAGGATTAAGAGTGTAATCTCCTGGAGATTTCTGGATTTCATTTAACTCAATTATTGTGCTTTCTTTGTCTGAAATGATTCGATAAGGCACTCTTTCCTTAAGGTCGATGAGGAGGCGAGCCTTGTCCATATCTATTTTTTCTATCTTTATTCTATTAATCAGTGTAGATTCATTTGGTATGAATTGTGGTTCCTGAATCGTTTTTACATTGTCTAGATCAATGACAATTGTTGAAGGAAATTTCTTGGAGTAGTGTGAATTAAAGATAGAAAGAGAAGAGCTTGCTTCTAGAATTATCTTTGTATTGAGTTTCCCAGGCTCGATAGATATATTATTTATGTTAGTTGAGGATTCATTGTTGCTTGCAAATCCACTCGTGAGAAGAAGGATGCATAATAGAGAGAGTGCTTGCAAATATTTTTTCGTTTTCATATTATCGCTCCTCTGGATTTATTTCTTTGACAATGTCTTTCGATTTATATAGGGGCGTGCCTCTTTCTTTTGTCTTACGGAAAATAACTTTAGAATCTTTTATAGAAAGAACGAAACCATCAAGAAGTCTATCTCCTATTTTAAGATAGAAAGGGAATCCCTGTGGACCATTTATGATGGCAGTCAATTTTCCTTTTGCCTTAGCAATACCGATAAGAATGACATCGTTGATTGAGATTTGCGAAATCCCTCCAGCCAAAGTTTTATCCTTAACTTCTTGCCCCACGAGTAGATTTTTAAAGGGATCTCTTCTTCCAGCCGGGTTGTAGGAAAAGGATTCCTTTTTTAATACATCAGTGCCTTTTTGCATTTCTGCTTTCTTTTTCACTTCCTGAGCAGAAAGAGGGTGAAAACTTAAGCAGAGAAGGCTTACAAAAAGAAAAACCGTGATTATTTTCCTCATTTTTTCTCCTCTCCTATGTTTTTTCCACTTTCTTCTTGATCTGGCTGTGCTTCAGGAGAAATATAAGTTTTGGCTGTCAATTTAGCTGAAATGGTGGAGGCTTCAGATTGTAAGCGAAGGGATTTTATTGAAAAATCCTCAATATTGAAAAGACGCGAAAAATTGCTCAGTCGATCAAAGAATATTCCTAAGTTATGATAATTTCCGGTTATTTCTATTGAAATTGGTTTTTCTGCATAAAAATCTTTGGCAATTTCCCCTTTTGGGACGAATTTTGTAATATTTAGTCGGGTGTCATTTGCGAGCTGTTGGATTTGTCTTAAAATAACGTCAATTTCTTCCTTTTGAGGCATGATGGCCTCTAATTCATTAAGGGTTGCGCTCATGAGTTTTAGTTCTTCTTCTATTATATCCAGCTGATCTTTTTTTGCTTGCAGCCTTACTACATCTTTTTCAACTATTATTCTTTCTTCTCTGAGCTCTTTAAGTTCTTCATTTTTGGGTCTGAAGTAAAATAGAAAGAAAATCCCAAAAATAATAATTGCTATTAGAACATAACCATACCAAGGCCAATCTCTCATTTTTCCTCCCTTTTTTCAGCTTCTCCTGTTGGGGACATAATCGCAGGAGGAAGAACATATTTTGCTGTTAGGGAAAATTCTAAATACTTATTAGTTCTTGAGGAACTTTGAGTTGAGGAAATAAGGCTAACGTTGCGGAAGTAGGGACTTTTGTTCAAGTTGAAGATGTAGTCTGCGATGAGATTATTGGATAGTGCTTGACCATTTATCTTCAAAAGATAGTTCTCATAAGTTGTTTCGGTTAGCCAGACCCAGCCTGGAATATTCTTGCTTAGTTCATCGATTATTCTAACGGCAATTTCTTGATGCGATTGTAGCCGTCTGATGAGGCTGATTTTTCTGTTAATAAGATCCCTTTGCTGTTCCAATTGGGCTAACTTAACTTCAACATACTCCAGCTCCTTTTTTTCTTCCTGGGCAGTTCTTAAAAGGTTTTGTTCTTTATTGAAAGATGATTTCTGAAAAAAGAAAAGAGCTGCAATAGCAATAATTACAACGAGGATGATCAGGCTGTATAGGGGTTGTTTTTTCTTTTCTTTAAATTCCGGGGCCAAAGGGGTTGGCCCCTCTTTAATCTCTTTTTTTCCCGGTTTTAATAAGTTTATTTTTATCATTGTCTATTTTTCCACTTTTCTTATCGCTAGCCCTGTGGCCACTCCGAAAAGAGCAGCCATTTCTTCCAAATAAATGCTATCGAATTTCCTTTCATCAAAATAAATTCTCCGGAACGGGTTAAAAATATCTGTCTTAATTTTGAACTTTTGTTCAAAATTGCTTGATAAGTCTTTCAATTTGGAAAGTCCACCGCTAAGGAAAATGAGTTCGATTTTCCTCTCTTTTTTTTCTCCAGCTTCGTAGAAAGAAAAAGTCTTTTCAAGTTCTTCGATGATATTTTGTACATTCATATTCAGGATTGTCTGAAACCGTTCTGGTTCAATATCTTTGACCGGAAGGCCCTTAAGCAACTTTTCAGCATCGTCGAAGCTGATGCCTAAATCCTTGCTCATGTTTTCTGTAAAAAAGGAGCCTCCGAGGGATAAATCTCGGAAGAGTTGAGGAATTCCCTTTTCGATTATGATGACATTTGTTATGTTTGCTCCAAGATTAATTATAGCAATTGTTTTTTCATTAAAGATCTCTGGATAGTTTACTTCCAGAGCATTTTGGAGGGCGAAAACATCCACGTCAATTACTTCCAAATTCTTGCGGGCCTGATTGATTGCGCTACTATAGTTTGCAATCTTGTCCTTTTTTGCTGCCACAAGAAGAATATCAAGGTTTGTTTCCTCTGGATATTGAGATGGTTTTAGAATGGCATAATCAACATTTGTTTCTTCATAGGGATAGGGAATGTTATGCTTGGCTTCCCAAATAATGGATTCGGCCAATTCTTCTGTTTCCATAGAGGGAAGTGATATTTTTTTGATAATCACTGCATTTCCTGAAATACCAATGGTAATATTCTTATTTGAAATCTTATTTTCATCAAAAATCATTTTTATTGTTTCAACTACAGCAGCAGAATCGATAATTGTTCCCTCTACTATTGCATCATGGGGAAGCAGTTCATATCCAATTTTTTTGACTTCGTAGAGCTCTTCTATTTCCTTTTTTTTTGACTTAAGTTCGACAGCCTTAATAGAGTAAGAACCAATGTCTAACCCAAGCAATTCTTTTTCTCTGTTGAATCCGAACATTCTTTTCCTCTTTTATTATAATAAGATAAAGTTAATTTTCAATTTATTTTAAATTTTTTCTTCAGTTTTTTTTCTACTTCCATGGGAACCAAGCCTTGGAGACAACCTCCCAACATGGAGACTTCCTTAACCAACTTTGAGCTGAGGAAAGAATAATTGACATTGGGCATCAAAAAAAATGTTTCAATTTCAGGATCAAGTTTTCTGTTCATTAAAGTCATCTGAAATTCATACTCAAAATCGGAGATGGCTCTTAGGCCTCTTATGATTATTTTGGCATTGTTTTTTTTTGCGAAATCAACAAGGAGACCATCGAAAGCCTTTACTTCGACCTTCTCTTGACTAGAAAAAATGGTCTGAATCATATCTACTCTTTCTTTAGTCGAAAAAAGTAGTTCCTTTTTGGGATTTTTTAAAACCGAAATCAATATTTTATCGAAAATTTCCAACCCTCTTTGAATTATATCAACATGTCCGTTAGTTATAGGATCAAATGAGCCAGGATAAACAGCTTTATTCTTCATGTATATGTTATTAGTTTATTCACCTGGGTTGGTAATTAAATATCAAATAAAAAATGTTTTGTCAAACTAAAAAATTTTTTTTTGCTCCAATATTATGGTAATTGACCTCCTCAAGAAAGAAAAATATTTTACCATCTTTCTATTATCTTCTTTTCTTTTATATATCTATCCCAATTTGGTTGTCAATCACCGGGGAGGAGGATTTTAGGGGGGAAGTTTCACAATATTCTATTCACCCCTAAAGAGTAGACAGCAAGACAGGCAAGATAGGCAAAAGGGGTGTCATTGCAAGCTTTCGAAGAAAGAGTGGCAATCCTCTGTTGCGAGCGAAGCGTGACAATCTCATCAATTCAGTTAATCAGTTAATCAGTTAATCTGTTAGTCTGTTAGTCTGTTAGTCAGTTAATCAGTTAGTCAGTTATTTTAATTAAAGATTTTTCTCCTGATTAGTTGATGCAAAGGGTTCGAACCTTTCAAAAATCATAGGACTTTTGCCAAACGTTCTGCTCTTTGTAACTTTTCAGCACGTCACTCGAACCCCTGACCCCTTGACCCCTTATGATCCTACCAAATCTTTTGGAGATGAGCCTAATTAGAATATTTAACAGATCAACTGACTAACAGACTAACAGATTAACCGATTAACCGATGAAGGGGATTGATTTAAGTTCTCTTTTGGGCGAGAATAAGGAAAATGAAAAAAGGGAAATTTTTTGTAATCATTTTTGCTCTTTCAGGAGTTTTAGCGTTTGTTTATCTTTTGTGCTTTGGAGGAGAGGATGAAGTTTACACACGGCTGAGGAAAGAAATGGTCCAGAGGCAGCTTGCTGCTCGAGATATAACTGACAGAAACGTGCTTGATACGATGGGGAAAGTTCCCCGTCATCTTTTTGTCAGCAAACGACACCGCAGCCAAGCTTACGAGGATTATCCTCTGCCAATTGAAGAGGGGCAGACAATTTCCCAGCCCTATATAGTAGCTCTTATGACCCAATATCTTAAGTTGAAAAAGGGAGAGAAAGTTTTAGAGATCGGGACTGGTTCAGGTTACCAGGCTGCAGTGCTTGCTCATCTGACAGATAAAGTTTATTCGATTGAGATAAGAGAGAATTTGGCAAAGAAAGCATCAGAGACGCTGGAAAGATTGAGTTACAATCAGGTGTGTGTGAAATGGGAAGATGGCTATTTTGGTTGGGAGGAATTTGCCCCTTTTGATGCCATTATTGTCACCTGTGCAGCAAATCATGTTCCTTCACCTCTTTTAGATCAGTTAAAGGAGGGAGGAAGGCTTATCATTCCTCTCGGGAGCACGCTTTATTTTCAAACTCTAACTCTTATAACCAAAACTAAAGGGAAACCAAAGGTTAAACACATCTCAGGTGTCCGTTTTGTTCCTATGACAGGAGAAGCCGAGAAAAGGAATCGTAAGCAAATAGCCTCCGGCGGCCAGGATCAGGACAATATTGTATCCTCCCCAAAATGCAATCATAAGCGCGAGTATCGAGTTAATTACAGATGAAAAGGCATTGGTTGCCCATGCCCAAGGAATAAGCCTCTTTTCTTTTTTCTCCAGCATTCGAATTCCAGAAGGAAAAGGAAATCCCATCATGAACCCGAGGGGAAAAATAAACAAAAAAGTCAGGAAAATTTTTAAAGAGAGATTGAGGCCTATAAACTTTTCATAAAAGACTGGGAAAATAAGAAGATAAGCAGCAATAAGCCCCACGCAAAAAACAAGGCTTACCCTAAGATTCTTTTTTAAATTATGGCCTAGAATTTTCTTAGAGAAAAGACTTCCCCATCCTGAGGAAAAGAGAAGAGAAAAAATGATGACAGAGGTGGAGTATAAAGGATGGCCCAAAAAAAGTATGAATTTTTGTATAAAAGTTATTTCCACAAACATAAATGCCATTCCGATCAGGCTGAAATAGAAAAAGACTTTCAGAGAAACATCTTTCCTGCTTCTTTTGCTCCTTCGAAAAACAAAAAGCGGCAGCAGTATCAGTATAAAAGCTATGATGATGGCTTGGATGAAAAGAACCGGCACTAGAAATTCTCCTTGAAGAAATGGCAGCCACTTTTGACTGAGAGCTGTGTAAGTATCTTTAATTTTATTAAGCTTGAAGAAGTTGAAGAAAAACGGCCGGTTGTCTGATACAGGCTTTACCTGGAATAGATAATCTTTGTAGAACTCTTTTCTCTTTGAAGACGAAAGAAGCTGAATTGCATAATTATAATATAGAGGCTTGTCAAATTCATTGTGGATGTTTACTTCATCGGCTTTTATGCCAGGATAGAAAACAAGATCAAAGAGGCATTTGTCAGCAAAATCTTTGAGCTTTTGGATTTCCTTTTTGGAGAAAGGGCTATTTTTAACAAAATAACTTATTGTCCCCCAGCTTCTGATAGCCATGAGATGGGAAGCGGGATCTTTTTCGCTCCTTTCTAAGGCTTCGATCCATGTTGCCAGGATTCTTATTTCCTGACGGGGAGGGGGGAGCAAGTATAAACTCATGCTGACCACTCCTTCAGGAGTTAATCTGTTTAAAATGTTGACAAAAGACTCGAGTGTATAAAGATAATTTTCCCCGAATCCATACATGCCTGTTCCGGATGAGCCAAAGATATCTGCCAGGGAAAATACAATGAGATCAAAGTATTCTTTTTCTCTTTTTAAAGCCGCCCGGCTGTATGAAGATACAATATCTATGTTTTCTTTATTGTAGAGTTTGCCAGAAAAGGAAGAGAGTTCCTCGCTAAGAATTTTAACGATGCCGGGGTTGCTCTCAATGACCTTGATTTGAGAGGCTTTGAAAGCAAGGGCCGCAAGAACGTCCAATCCCCCTTTGGGTTCGATGATAAGCACATGCGGTTCTTCCTTGAAAGCATAGGAAAGGGAAGAGGGAAGGAAGGAGAAAAATTCCAGGGATGGGTCCTTTGAATCTTTAAAGGCGGTAACAGCAGTAAGTTCACTTCCATCAATGGATAAGCCGAGCTGGGGAGGGAGATTTTTGTTATACAGCAGGCTTAAACCCGGTGCATATCTTACTGCAGGAGACTCGAGAATATCTATTCGTGATACAGCATTCCATTTTGTGAGATGATGTTTTGCCTGTGGATATTTTAAGGCTAAAGGAAGGGCTTTGAAGGGAGATATCCTGAAGCTTAACCAGGAGGGCGAGGCAAAAAAGAGAATTATTTCTGCTGCCATGAAACAAGCCAGGAGAGATTTAAAAATGAATGACCTCCTGGTATAGAAGAGGAAAGAAGAAACAAGAGCCAAAAAGGAAATAATGAGGATAACGCCCTTGTCTCCCTTGGGCAAGAATATAAAAATGGCAAGCAGAGTGCCAGTTCCTGCTCCCAGAAGATCAGAGAAATAAATCTTGTTAACAAGGCTTGAAGCCCTGGTTATAGCAAAAGAAATTGTCATACCAGCAAAGAAGAAAGGCATGCTGAGGAGGAAATAATAGAGGATGATAAAAAAAACTTGATTTTTATCCCAGGAAAGCTTGATGAAATCGAAAGGAATAGAATTACAGAGAAGAAAACTCAGAAGAATAGTAATAGAAAAGAGAAAGGAAGTAAAAGACAGGAATTTGTCTCGGTCCATTTGGTGAAGTTTTTTAAAGAAAGATAAAAAAGATCCACTGGCTCCAAATCCCAGGAAAGCTATACTGACCACTAAGAATGCAAAGTGGTACTGTTGAGAAATCGAGAAATATCTTGTAAGAGATATTTCCAGACAAAGGGTTGCTGATGAGATTAAGAATATTCCCACAAGAGAGCGGACTCTTAGTTTTTCCACTGCCATCTATATTACTTCATTTGCAAATAATAGTTAAATTTAAAGGTTCTTATCTATTTTGTGTGGGTCATAATCAGAAAATACTCGGGATCGGAACAGACGGAACAGACCGAAATTTATTGCTTTTCCCTGAGTGTTATGTTAATTATTAAATAAAATAGATATGATTAAATTTGGCACTTCGGGATGGCGAGCCGTAATGGGGGAAGAATTCACTTTTCAGAATGTTAGAATAGTAATTCAAGCAGTAGCAAATTATCTCAAGAAAAGATTTCCCGGGGACCGGATTTCAGTCATTATGAATTATGATACCCGTTTTCTTTCAGAGAGGTTTGCTCTTGAAGGTGCGAAGATTTTCTCCCACAATCAGATTCACGTCTTTCTGTCAGATAGAGATGCTCCATCTCAGGCTCAGGCTTACCAGGTGATAAGGAGAAACGCTCAGGCAGGCATTAATTTTACTGCTTCTTTCAATCCCCCTGAATATAACGGGCTAAAATTCAATACAGAGACCGGCGCTCCTGCACTTCCAGAAGAGACAGATAAAATAGAAGAAGAAATAAAGTTATTGATGAAAGATTATTCTTTTTGTTCCTATTATCCAAAGGTTGAATTTATTGAAAAAATTGATCTTCAGCACGATTATCTTTCCTATATCCAGGACAAAATAGATTTTGATCTCATCCGGAAATCAAAGATTAAAATTGCAGTCGACCTTCTGTACGGTACAAGCCGGGAATATCTGGATGAAATTCTGGAAGAAAATCATATTCCTGTAGAAGAGATTCATGGCTACATCGATCCATATTTTGGCGGGATTACGCCTTCTTGCACTGAAGAGAATCTAGGGGAGCTAAAGACGCTGGTTAAAGAGAAGAAATGCCACCTTGGGATCGCTACAGATGCTGATGGGGATCGTTTTGGAATTGTCGATGATAAAGGGAATTTTATTATTCAGAATTTAATCCTGTCTTTGTTATTAGACTATCTTGTCTCAAAGAAAAATTGGAGAGGAGGAGTTGCACGCTCAGTCGCCACAACTCACTTAATAGACCGAATCGCCCGCAGATATGACCTTCCATTGTTTAAAACTCCAGTGGGATTTAAATATTTAGCTGATCTATTCTTAAAGAAAAAAATAATATTTGGGGGGGAAGAAAGTGCTTGTTTAGCCATAAAAGATCATCTTCCAGAAAAGGATGGCATTATGGCTGGGTTACTGGTTGCAGAGATGGTGGCTGCTTTGGCGAAAGGCCTTTCAGAGCAGATAGATGATATGTTTAGCAAATACGGAAAAAGAGTTGGAAAACAGAAGAGCATCCCTTTTAAACCTGAAAGAGAGAAAAAACTGCGAAAATTGATAAAAAACCCTCCGTCTAAGCTTGACGGCAGAAAAATCATTAATATTGAAACCATAGACGGAATCAAATTTGATTTTTCTGATGACGACTGGTTTCTCCTCAGATTTTCAGGAACAGAACCTATCATCCGCTGCTATGCTGAAGCTGGTTCCAAGAAAGAACTGGAAAGGCTCATGAGATCTGGATTGGAGTTGGTTTCTTAATGGCAAAAAAAGAGAAAAACAATTTGTCCTTCAGGAAAAAAATTTTAATGGCAAGTATAGTATTTCTGTTTTTTGTTTTGCTAATAGCTTCTCTCTTTGGAAAACGGGGATTGATTGAAATATACAGAACTGAGAGAAAGAAGGAAGCCTTGATTCAAGAAATAGAAAGACTTAAGCATAAGGAAATGAAACTGAGGAGAGACATAGAGGAACTAGAGAAGAATCCTAAGGCGGTCGAAAAGAAAGCCCGGGAAAAGCTCTGGCTGATGAAGCCAGATGAGAAAGTTATAATCAAAAAATAAAGCTATATACTGATTGTGTCGTTAAATTTAAATTAACAGCAATAATTAAATCTCAGTTCCACAAGATGTTAAGAAAATTCCAAATGGATCAGTTTAAGGTTTAAAGTTTAAAGTATTTATATTTTTCATTTAGTATTATTCTTTAAACATTAAACCTTTAACATTAAACTAATATAAGTTTCGGTCATTTGGATTTGTTTCGTACAGGAAGATATGCATCATTTATTAAGAGACCTCAATGATGAACAGAAGAAAGCTGTTATTCATAGAGAGGGCCCTCTTATCATCATTGCTGGATCAGGAACCGGAAAGACAAAAGTCATCACTCATCGCATAGCCTATCTTATTGCCTCAAAATTAGCCAAACCTGAAGAGATTCTTGCTGTTACCTTTACTGAAAAAGCAGCAAATGAAATGGAGGAAAGGGTTGATCTCTTAATCCCTTACAGCTACTCATTTGTCGAAATCAGCACCTTTAATTCATTTGGAGAAAGAGTGTTAAGGAACTATGGACTCGAACTGGGTTATTCTGCGGATTTTAAGCTTCTGGATGATGTAGAGCAGGCAATTTTTTTCAGAGAGAATCTCTTCCAGTTTCCTTTGAAATTTTATCGTCCCTTGAGTTCGCCAACAAGATACATCCAGGATTTCCTGGCTGTTATTAAAAGATTAAAACAGGAAGATATAAAGCCAGAGGAATATCTAAAGTTTTCTCGGAATCTTGATAAGAAGGCTTCGGATGAAGTAGAAAAGGAATGGGCTCTCAAACATCTGGAAATTGCTCAAGTTTATTTAAAATATCAGGAGCAGCTGAGAAAAGAAGGGAAAATTGATTTTGAAGACCAGGTTGTGTTGGTAGTTGATCTTTTTAGGAAAAGGTCTTCTGTTCTTAATACATTTCAGGAAAAATATAAATTCATTCTTGTGGATGAATTCCAAGATACAAACTATATCCAGTTCGAGTTGCTTAAACTTCTGGCTGCGAAACATAATAATTTAACGGTTGTTGGGGACGACGACCAGAGCATTTTTCGTTTTAGAGGTGCCTCCTTAACCAATATCCAAAATTTTCGGAAAGTTTACCCTAATTATAAAAAAGTCATTTTAAACAAAAATTATCGATCTACTCAAGCAATTCTCGATTCTGCTTATTTACTGATCCAGCAAAATAACCCCAACCGTTTAGAAGTCCAAGAAGAAATAAATAAAACACTTAAATCCTCGGTAGAAAGCGAAGGAAAAAGTATCCATATGCTTCCGTTTGATACTCTTTCCCATGAAGCTGATAAAGTCGCTGAAATCATTTTGGAAAAGCTTCGAGAAGAATATCATTATAGAGACATCGCTATTCTGGTCAGGCGTAACGCAGATGCAGACCCTTTCCTCAGAACCTTGAATATGAAAGGGATCCCATTCAGATTCTCAGGAAGCCGGGGCCTGTATTCTCAAGAAGAAGTAAAAGCCCTTGTCTCTTTTATAAAAGCTCTGACTGATTTTGAAGATAGTAAAAGCCTCTTTTACCTGGCTCTTTCTGAAATTTATAGAGCGGATCCTTATGACTTGACTGCCATCTCCAATTATTCGCATAAAAAAAACCTTACTTTACATAAAGTATTCAAGAATATTAATGAGGGACACACCCCTGTAGAGATTTCTGCTCCTTCAGAGGCAAATGTTAAGAAGATTTTTCAGGATTTGCTCTATTTTGTCAAACTGGCAAGCTCCCAGAATGCAGGCAGTGTTATGTATTCTTTCCTTGAAAGGACGGGTTATTTAAAATCCCTTGTTGAACAGAGGAGCCTTCAAGCTGAGCTAAAGATAAAAAACATCCGCATTTTCTTTGATAAGGTAAAAAATTTTTCTGAATTGACCGATGATGACTCTGTTTATTCCTTTGCCCAGCATCTGGATCTTCTTCAACAAGTAGGGGATAATCCTGCCACTGCAGAGGCAGAATTGGAGGAAGATGCGGTTAATGTGCTCACAGTCCATAAGGCAAAAGGGCTGGAGTTTCCCGTTGTATTCATGGTGAGTCTTATAGCAGATAGGTTCCCAGGGCGATGGAGGAAAGAGAAAATTCCTGTCCCTGATGAGATTTTAAAGGAGAGCCTACCAGAAAGAGATAATTATCTCCAGGAGGAAAGGCGTCTTTTTTATGTTGGAATGACGAGAGCTAAAAAACACCTATATTTGACATGTGCAAGGGATTTCGGTCTAAAAAGGTTGAAAAAAGTTAGTCCTTTTGTGCTAGAAGCTTTGGATCTTCCTGTAATGCCCGATGATGTACTTCGGACTTCGGCTTTAGAAGAAATTAAAAGATATGCTCCTCGCAGTTCTCAACCTTTAGTTTCTCCTAAAATAGAAGAGAAAAAAATTTTGACTCTTAGCTATTTCCAGGTGAATGATTATCTAACATGTCCTCTCAAATATAAATTCAGACATATTATGCGGATTCCTGTTCTTCCCCATCACAACATTGTTTTTGGTCGAATTCTCCATAACGCAATCCATTATTACTTGAGAAAAAGGATTTCAGGTGAAAGGGTATCAAAGGAAGAATTTTTAAAAAAGTATGAGAGCTGCTGGGTTAATGAAGGGTTTCTGAGTCGTGAACATGAAGAAATGAGAAAAAAGGCTGGGGAGAAGGCTCTTTCTCTCTTTTACAACAGGCAAGAATCTTCAGGTATTCTTCCCCATTTCCTTGAAAAAAATTTCAAGTGGCAGTTTGATGGAGCAAAATTCATCGGCAGGTGGGATAGGATTGATTATAGGGATAAAGGGGCGGTTGTCATTGATTTTAAAGCAACAGAGGTTAAAGAACAAAAGGAAGCTGATAAAAAAACGAGAGATAGCCTACAAATGGATTTGTATGCCCTCTCTTTTATTAAGACCTTTGAGGTCCCTCTGATCGAGACACAGCTTCATTTCTTGGAATCGGATATTATCGGCCATGCACAAAAGGGGGGAAAAAATCTGGAAAAAGCCATGGAAAATATTATGAAGGCTGAGGCAGGGATTCGCAGCCAAGATTATAGAGCCAAGCCTGATTGGCACAACTGCAGCTTCTGCGATTTTAAGACGATATGTCCATCGTCGTATGCATATTAGAAAGGGCAAGACAGGCAAGACAACGCTTCGCTGGCAAGACAGGCAAGACAAGGAATTAGCTTAGACAATTTAGTCAGTTATTTATTTCAGAACAGACAAAACAGACTAACCGATTAACAGATAAACAGATTTTATTCAGGTGCAATCCAGAAGGGCATTAATACCAAGGTTCTTTCTCTCTCAAGCACCTTAAACGTAGAAAACATTTTTTCCAATCTGGGATTAAGGCCAAGGTTTGTATATGACAATCTTTTTCTGATAAGGGCATTAAAGAATGAGACTTTTTTGGGCCAGACTACAAGCTTAACTTCTTCATCGGCGGGAATACCTGCTAATTCTTTTGCTAGCTCTATTGCTTTTGACAGCCCTCCGATTTCATCTACCAGGCCCTGCTCTTTTGCCTGGCTTCCGGTCCAGACACGGCCTTTTCCGATCTTGTCAACTTCCTCTCTTTTCATATTCCTGCCATCTGCGACTTTGATCAGGAATTGCTCATAGGTCCACAGAATTTCTTGCTTGATGAAGTCTCTTTCTTCAGGTGTGAGTCTTCTGAATGTAGAAAATATGTCTGCCCTTTTTCCGTAGGTGAGTTTTTCTCCTGTTATTCCAATTTTTTCATATAGTTTTACCAGGTTGAATTTAGTGAAAACAACTCCAATAGATCCTGTAAGTGTTTGAGGTTGTGCAACGATTTTATGGGCAGCCATGGAAACCCAGTATCCGCCTGATCCAGCAACATCAGACATGGAAACAATTACAGGTTTTTCCTTTTTGGTTAAGGCTACTTCCCTTCCTATGATGTCTGATGCCACGGATGAACCTCCGGGGCTGTCTACTCGAAACACTACTGCTGCAATAGATTTATCCTTCCGAGCTCTTCTTATCAACCGTGCTACTGTTGAACTGCCCATGGTTTGACCGAGAAGGCCTTCGCCGGTGTGGATAAGTCCTATTCCGTAAATCAATGCAATTTTTTTTCCTTTGTTTAAACCAAGAGAGGAAGGTTTAATCTTTGAATACTGCTCATATGTGATTTTGTGTATTTTTTCTCCTTCCTCCTGAAGAAAACTTTCGAATTCGTCTTCATAGAGGAGTTCATCGACTAAACCCGATTCCTTTGCTTTATTAGCCTGGAAATAACCATGGTCGATAAGTTTTTTTATTTCTGTCTCGCTTTTTCCTCTAGTCTCTGCAATGACTTTGATATATTGAGAAAAAATATTTTCATAGATTGATTCCATCATCTCTTTGTGTGCTGGAGTAAACCCTTCTTCTGTAAACATGCTAGAGGCTGTCTTGTATTCTTCCACGTGTTCTACTTCAGCTTCGACACCGAGCTTATCCAGAGTTTTTTTAATGAATGGAATGTAGCCACCGATTCCGTTTATAACCATCAAACCCTGAGGATGAAGGATAATTTTGTCGCAGGCAGTAGCCAGATAATATTCTTTGTCAAAATCAATGGCCTCATCGATGACAGCATATACCTTTTTCCCTGATTTTCTAAAATCCAGGATGATTTCCCTAAGTTCGTTTATTTTTGCCCAGTCGCACTGAATATAACCAAGGCGCAAAATAAGGCCTTTAATACGTCTGTCAACTTTAGCTTTTTGTACATTCATCCAGATATCATACATCGAAAGAGGTTTTCTTCCCATAAACATACTCATCAGAAAATCAGGAGCTGCTTTCTCTTGCAGCCCTCCTGAAAGCTTGACTTCAAGATAAGAGCGAGCTTTTATTGCCGGAGGCCTCCCAAACTCGAAATAAATGAAAGAAACGATTGTTGCGAGGATTATAAAGAAAAAAATTAAAAATATGATCAGGACGTATGTTCCTTTTTTCATTTTTCCTCCTACTCAAATTGTCGAAATATTCTTGTCAGAGTTTTTAGGATTAAATATAACAGAAAATATGACATCATGGAACTATAGAATTTTTTGTTCTGTTAATCTGTTAATCTGTTAGTCAGTTAGTCAGTTAGTCAGTTAGTCAGTTAATCAGTTAGTCAGTTAATCTGTTAATCAATAATCCACAAAATAGAAATTTGCTTTTTTTTATGTTTATTCTAAAATAGATAATCGACAAACTGGTTAACTGATTTAAAAAAAAAGGATAATAACATGAACGCTCTTGAGATTGAAAACATTTCCAAAAGGTTTGGTGATTTCTATGCAGTGAAAAACCTTTCATTCAACATCCCAAAAGCAAGTATTTATGGCCTTTTAGGGCCCAACGGAGCAGGAAAGACAACTACAATCCGCATGGTTATGGACATTATCATTCCAGATGAAGGTGCGATCAAGGTTCTAGACGGGAAAATGGATGAAGGGATGAAACAAAGAGTAGGATATCTTCCTGAAGACAGGGGGTTTTATCCCAAGATGAAAGTAGGGGAGATTCTTCTTTTTCTGGCAGATTTGAAGGGCCTGAAAAGACAGGAAGCGCGAAAGAGAATTGACTTCTGGCTTGAGAGGTTTGACCTCGCAGATTGGAAACAAAAAAAAGTAGAAGAACTTTCTCGGGGAATGCAGCAAAAACTTCAGTTTATTGCCACTGTCATCCATCAGCCTGAAATCATAATTCTTGATGAACCATTTGGCGGACTGGATCCAATAAACACAAAATTGTTAAAAGATATCATGCTGGAAATGAGAGGGAAGGGGGGAACAATCATTTTTTCCACTCACCGTATGGAACAGATAGAGATGATTTGTAATAATATCTGCCTTATTAACAAAGCTGAAAGGGTATTGGAGGGAAACTTAAATCAAATAAAAAAGCAGTATGGAAAGAACACAGTTGTTCTGGATTATGAGGGAGACGCAGGTTTTATAAAAAACTTTCCCGGGACCGATAAAATTGATGACTACGGAAAATTTATGGAAATAAAAATAAAAGAGCAGACCGATCCTCAGGATTTATTGAATAAATTGGTCGGAAGAATCAAGATCAATAAATTTGAGGTCAGAGAACCTTCATTGAATGCTATTTTCATCGATATAGTTGGAGAAAAAAATGCACAAGATACTGTCAGTCATTAAAAGAGAATATATTCAGATTATCCGGACTAAAGGCTTTATAATTGGGACAATTTTAGGCCCTGTAGTCATGGCGGCCTTTATCGTAGTCCCTGTTGCTATCCAGTTTATTTCTGTTGACCAACAGGAACGTATTGGTGTTATAGATAAAACTCGAGAAGTTTTTATGGAACTTGATAATAAACTGGATCAAAAACTTAAGGATGGGACCCGTAGATATCTCCTGGAAGAGTTTAGGCCTTCTGCCAATATTGAGGAGCTTCTCCAGGAGTTAAACAAAAAAGTCCTCAATAAAGAACTTTCTGCCTATATTTTTATTCCCAAAGATATCTCAGAAGGAGGAGAGGCTGAATATGTCTCGGAGCATGTATCTGATTTTGACAAGAGGGGAAACATCAACCAGGCTTTAAGCAGCATTATCATCGGGAAAAGGTTAAGGGGAGAAGGATTAGATCCCCAAAAAATAGGCGAATATATGCGTCCTGTGAAATTAACGACCAAAAAAGTGACAAAGAGAGGAGTAGAAAAGGACACAGGAGGAACCTTTATCATTTCTTATTTATTAGTGCTTATCCTCTACATGACGCTTATATTTTATGGCCAGATAATCTTGAGAGGTGTTATTGAAGAGAAAAGTTCGAGGGTCGTCGAGATTGTCCTTTCTTCTCTAAAGCCTTTTCAGCTCATGACCGGAAAAATTGTGGGAATTGCTGCTGTGGGATTTACACAGTATGCAATCTGGGCCCTCTTTGGACTTGCTGTTTCGCAGTACAGCAAAGACTTGATTTTAAGGTTTTTCCCTGCGGCTGCTGCGTTTGAGGTGCCGACCATTCCGTCTTATATTTTCATCTATTTTGTCATATTCTTTATTCTCGGATATTTTCTTTATGCAACCCTTTATGCTGCCATCGGGTCGATGGTGAACTCGGAAAAAGAAGCTCAGAGTTTAGTTATGCCAGTGACAATGTTTCTAATTGTCCCAATACTGCTTATGTTGTTTGTGATGAAAAGCCCAAACAGCTCTTTCTCTGTAGTTTTATCCATGATTCCCTTTTTCGCTCCGATTTTAATGCTCCTGCGCATTTGTGTCCTGCTCCCTCCTTTCACTCAAATCGCGGGTTCAATCGTGCTACTCGTCCTGACCACACTTCTGATGATCTGGATTACTGCAAAAATCTACAGGGTGGGAATCTTGATGTACGGAAAACGCCCGAATTTTAAAGAAATTGTGAAGTGGATGAAATACGGCTAAGCTTCAGTTAATCGGTTAGACTGTTAGTCGGTTAATCGGTTAGACGGTTAGACTGTTAGTCAGTTAATCAGTTAGACTGTTAGTCGGTTAGTCAGTTAATCAGTTATCTTATTTGGTTCTTCTTCCATTTGTGGGGATAATAGGTAATTATTGATATCGTCATTTTAATATAATTTCTTTTTTATCAATTATATGAATTAAACTTATTAACAGATAAACAGACTAACGGATTAACTGACTAACAGAAAAACTTTTACTAAGCATGAACCTTTTTAAAAGTATATCCGTAATACACTTTGAAGATACTCAAATGAGGTGAAGAATGGAAAAGATGAGGAGAACAAAATACTGATTTGGCTTGAATGAAAAAGCCAATTTTTTTTTTAATATTTAAAAATAATGAAACCGGAGAGAGTCGTAGAGAATGAAAATGTATATACCCTGGTTGAAAAAATCAAGGAAGGAGATAGGGAAGCTTTTATGACTGTGACTCGCCTTTACCAAAAAAAGGTTTTTTTGCTTGCTTTCTCTTATTTTCGTAACAAAGAGGATGCTCTGGATATTGTCCAGGAGACCTTTTTAAGGTTTTACCAGAAAGCTGACATGTTTCACAAAGGAAGAAATTTTCAGAGTTGGCTTCTCCAGGTTGCAAGGAACATCTGCATAGATTATTACCGGAAGAATTACAGTAGAGAAAGTACATTTAATAGAGAAAGAAATATCGATGAGATGAATTTACCAGCCACAGACTCAAATGAGAGCCATGGCTCGTCGGATTTAAAAGAGCCATTTTCCAGTTGTTTGGAGAAGTTATCTGAAAAGCAGCGGATGATTTTTGTGATGAAGCATTACAACCAGCTTGAATACAGAGAGATTGCACAGATTTTAAATATAGCTTTGGGAACCGTAAAATCTCTCCATTTTAAAGCGGTTCAAAATCTTAGGGCTCTAATGAGTCCTTATTTGGGGAGACAAACATGAAGGAATGCAAGAAATATCAAAAGAATTTGGTGGCTTTCCTTTACGGAGAGCTTCAGGGGGATGAAAAGAAAAGTTTGGAGTCCCACCTTGATACATGTTCTCTATGCAGGAGTGAACTTGATAGATTAAAAGAAGTCAAAAATGGAGCGGATTCTTTAAATCCAGAAATAGAAAATGTTATGGCCTCTATAGATTGGGAAGCCCTCCAAGAGAAGATTTCAGAGGCTGCTTTTGAGGAAGGAACTTCTATGATTCGCCAATCATGGCTCAGAAGTTTTTTACAATCAATATTCCAACCCAAACTCAGGCCAGTTTATGCAGGACTCTTTTTAGGGATTTTAATAGGAGCAGCAGTCGCTTTCATGATTTTTCGCACCCCTCATCTCCAGGTGGTAAAAAATGGAGAGATTATTGTGCCCCAGAGTTTTTTGGAATGGGCAGAACTTGAAATGGCCAGGAGAAATACAATAGATTATCTCGAGAGAAGTCAATACTTACTTTTAGATTTTGTCCAATCTTCTCTAGATGAGTCAGCTGGATTCTGGCAGAGCAATTATGCTTCCCAGAAAGCAAGAGATTTGCTGTCGAAGAAAAAATACATCAATCAGCAGTTGGACAAGTTCCACATGGCAAAGGCTAAGGCAATCTGCGATCAGATCGAACTCCTCTTCTTTGAGCTGATTCAGATAAGCGAACAGATTTCTATGGCAGAGCTTAAGAGAATTCAAGATCTAATAGTAGAGAGGCAGGTTTTGCTGAAGATAAAAATAGTGAAAAAGGAATTGGAAAAGAGTGAGGTATAAAATGATATATAAATTGAGAAAAATAACGATAAGTTTTGGAATAATTTTTTTAGCTTCCTTTTTCTTTCAAGTAAATGCTCAGACGCTGCCAGATGAGAAACTTTTCCAGGAAGCTAAGATTCTCATTTTTGATAAAAAATGGGAGCAAGCTCAGGAAAAGCTGGAAGAGCTTCTGGAGAAATATCCTGACAGTCCCTGGTTTTCCCATGCTCTTTTTTACAAAGGGAAATGTCTGGAAGAACAGAGAGGAAACGAGGTCGAGGCCCTCAATGTGTATAAAAAGTACATCCTGCTTAAAGACCGCAACGTAAGTTTAACCGATGATTCTGAAGGTTCGATTATAGATTTAGCCTTCAGGCTCTATGAAAAAGGAAAAAAGTCCTATTTGAGAGAAATTGAAACAAGGCTTTCCCGTCCACACAAGGTTGTTAGATACTATGCCGCCCATAGGCTGAGTTATGTAAAGGACAAAAGGATTGCAAGCAAAGGAATTCCAATCTTAAAAGAAATATTAAAGAATGAACAGGATGCTGAACTTAGAGACCGGGCAAAGATTGACTTGCTTCGTATTGATCCGGATGCCTTGAGAGATTTCGATGAGAAAGGATACGGGAGAAGGGCAAGAATTTTCCATTTAAAAATTATTAATAGATGGAAAAAGGAACCTGAGTTTTCTCTAAATATTCCCTGGGCCCTTGCCGATCTTGCTTTAAGCGCTATTCCTGAAAAGGAGAAGGCTGAAATGAGAAAAGAAGGCTATGATCTGGATAAAATCGTCAAAGAGCTCATGGAATTTAGAGGGAAAATCATCGAAATTAAAACAGAGAAATCAATTATTAAAATTTGGATAGATTAAAAGGAGGCAACAATGAAAAAAGCTGCAATTATTGTGTTAGTCGTGTTCACTTTGACCCTTTTTCTGATGAGCTTTCTCTTGGCCGAGCGCAAGGATAACATTCAGGCGATCAAGAAGGCTGTCAAGAATAATCCCGAGTATAAGGCTGGGACAGAAGTGAAGTGGTTCAAGGTCCTTGTTACAGATACCCGCACGAAAAAAGATAAAGTCCGGATTACACTTCCAATTTCATTAGTTGATATTTTTATCAAATGTAGCCCTGATAAGAATCTGAGAATCGATTGTGATGACTATGATATTGACCTCAAGGAGATTTTTGCGGAGCTTAAAAAACTCGGTCCGATGGTGCTGGTTGAAGTCTACGAAGACGACGAAGTAGTGAAGGTTTGGCTGGAATAGAAATTTAACGCCAACCGGAAAGACATTTGAGAAAAATGGAAAAATCCTTCCATTTCCCTTTTTTCTTTGTATTTCTGGTTTTCTCCTAATAAATATCATCCCTTAAAAATCACCTTTAAAGGTGATTGACTTTTTTCTTTATTATATGTATATTTAAAACAATTGTTTATGCTGGCTGTAAACACTTCATAACCCCCTTTTGCTTATTTCCCCCAACAGCCAGCATATATATATTTAATAAGCCTACCTGCTATTTTATTTTCATAGCGATTATCCTATTTTCGGAGCGCCTAGAAGGTTTTGCGGAATAGTTGCAGCGACTATTAAAGATTTGCTTTAAAAATAAAAAGCACCAAATTCCAAATGATTAGTTTAAAGTTTAAAGTTTAAGGTATTTATATTTTTCTTTTAGTATTAATCCTTAAACATTAAACATTCAACCTTAATCCAATTTCCACTCTTGCCTTAAACATTTAACCTTAAACCAAAAAGGTTTCGGGCATTGGGATTTTGGTGCTTGTTTGGTATTTGGAAATTGTAATTTGGAATTTTATATGCATTGACAAAATATTTTACTCTTTGAATAATATTAAATAAGAATTTATTGAGCCCATGAGCGATGGTTTAAATGATATATTAAATACAAAGAACCGATGGATTTTTCTACTACAGTAAAACGCTAAACTGGAGATAGGACTGCTATGTTAATTCTTTCAGTGGACACAACTACTTCTGCTGGATCAATAGCGATTTTAAAGAATACTAAGCTTCTATCCGAGGTAAATATAGATTCTTCCACGACATATTCCGAAAGGCTTCTTCCGGCTGTCCAATTTCTGCTAAAAAACAGAGGTTTGAAGATTAGAAACATCGATGGTTTTGCATTGGCTGTAGGCCCGGGATCTTTTACAGGAATCAGGATCGGGCTGAGTACGGTTAAGTCTTTTGCGTATGCTTCCGGAAAGCCAATCGCGCCAGTTTCAACCTTAAAAGCACTTGCGTTAAAGCTACAGCACCCGCAGAGCCGCCTTCTCTGTCCTTTATTGGATGCCAAAAAAGGCGAGATCTATGCTGCTCTTTTCGATTCAAGGGGAAGCGAGCTTAAGGAAATTGTTCGTCAGGGCGCTTATTCTCCTGATCGCTTCTTCTCACTTCTTCCTTCCCACAGGATAATTTTCTTTATCGGCACCGGAGTTTATGTTTACAAGAACAAAATTTTTCAGTATTTTAAAGATAAGGTCAGATTTCCATCACGTTCGCTCTTTATAGCCAACGAGGTTGGGCTGCTTGGCTATGAAATATTAAAGGAGAATAAAGGAATGGATTTTTGCAAAGTCGAACCACTATACTTTCGGAAGTCTCAGGCGGATGAACGTCATTAAGAAAGCTAAACTCCCCCAGGATTTTTTTTATTTGAGAAGAATGGAGGAGGATGACCTTCCTGATGTTTTAAAAATTGAGAATCTTTCTTATTCCAAACCTTGGCATGTTTCTTCCTTTAAGGGAGAAATAGATAATTACCCGATATCGAACGCTTATGTGATTGTTTATAGGCCTCTAAACAAGGTCATTGGGTACATTATTTATTGGCATGTAGAAAAAGAGATCCAAATCAGCAATATTGCTGTCAGCCCTGATTTTAGAATGATGGGAATTGCTGAAGCTGTTATTCGGCAGGTTATCGTTCAGATCAAGAGAGAAGGAGCAGAGTTTGTGTTGCTGGAAGTTAGGCCGTCCAATTATGCTGCGCTCTCTTTATACAACAAGTTAGGGTTCAAGGTTTTGGGGATAAGAAGGAACTACTACAGTGATCCCAGGGAAGATGCCATGCTTATGGGAAAGAGCTTCGCTTAAAGTAAGGAGTGAGGAGAAAAAACTCAAAACTCAAAACTGATTTCGGTTAGTCTGTTAGTCTGTTAATCGGATAGTCTGTTAATCGGTTAGTCTGTTATTTTAATTAAAATATTTAACTGACCAACTGATTAACCGACTAACTGACCAACTGAACTTATGGGATTGCCACGCTTTCTTCGAAAGCTCGCAATGACATGCCTTTTGTTCGTCTCGCCTTTTTATTTAACGGACTCAACGGATTAGTTTAAGGTTTAAAGTTTAAGGTTTAAGGTATTTATATTTTTCATTTATTATTATTCCTTTAACATTAAACATTCAACCTTAAACCAATATAGGTTTTGGCATTCTAATATTTGACTTTCATAAGGCACAGTCCACGTGCTGGAGCCGTGGGGCTTTCGAGAGAACGTTTTCCTTGTTTGAAGAGTTCGCGTATACTGTCAGGTGGAATCCTTCCTCTGCCGATTTCAAGGAGAGTTCCCACCATGGTCCGAACCATATATCTTAAAAATCCGTTCGCTTCGACCGTGTAGATAATTTCCTTGCCTTTTCTTATGATCTCCGAGCGAAATACTTTCCTTATCGGATGTAGAAAGCGATTGGAAGAGAATGGAGTAAAGTCTGCATCTCTAACGAAATGTTTAGCTGCTTCTTCCATCGATTCCACATCAAGCGGCGATGACCATTGAAGAACATACCTGAAAAGAAATGGACTGATGTCAGGTGAGTTATATATTCTGTATTGGTATATTTTTGATTTGGCCATTTTGCGGGCGTGAAAATTTGTGTCTACACTTTTGAGCGAGATTATCCTTATATCTTTGGGGAGTTGCCCGTTCAAGGCCTGGAAGAACTCTTCGTCGCTGAGGTTTAGAGCGGCTTTGAAATGGGCTACCTGTCCATGTGCATGCACTCCTGAGTCTGTTCTTCCTGCTCCGATAACATTGATTTTCTTTGAGCAGAGTTTGAAAAGTGCATTTTCAAGCAGGCCTTGAATTGTTTTTCTATCAGGCTGACGCTGCCAGCCATGGTAATCCGTGCCGTCGTAGCTGATTTTTATCTTATAATTTTGCATAATGGGGACCATAATGGGGAACGTCCCTATTATATCACTATCTTATCTGACCAGCGGAAAATAATCTTTTAGCGCTAAGTCTATGGCTTCCTCAGCTGTGTCAGCCTTGATTACACTCTCAATGTCCCATGTCCCAATTCCAATGATTTTTTTCCTGTAGATGCAGCCATAAGCGATTTCAGTGAGAGTTCCGTATTGCCCGTCTACAGCGATTAAGATATCAGAGTTCAAGGCCACAAGAGAATTACGGCTGTATCCTAATCCTGTTGCAATCGCAATATCTATGTATGGGTTTGCGTCCTTAGGGGAAATTCCTGGGAGGATGCCCACAGTCAATCCCCCAGATTGCTTTGCCCCTCGGGCAGCAGCTTCCATCACTCCACTGAGCCCTCCACAGACAAGGATTGCCTTTTTTTCTGCGATTAATTGTCCGAGCTTGAAGGCAGTCTGGCGGGATTCAGTATCCGGTTTTGCTCCTCCGATAACTCCAATTCTTAATTTTTTTTTAATTTCCATAAAAATGTATTCCTTCCTTTAAAAAAAGATTTTAGTTTAATTGAATTTTTCTCACCTGTCCGGATAAAAAGATAATATAATAATAAAAAAGGAAGTTCAAATTTTCTCTCAGTTATGTCTGTTGAGTCCGTCAGGCCCGTTTAGTCTGTTAACTCCTAACATCCCATTTAAGATAAATAAAATATTAACTGATTAACAGACTAACTGACTAACAGACTAACTGACTAACAGATTAACAGTCTAACCGATTAACAGACTAACAGATTAACAGACTAACAGATTAAAACATTGAACACAGAGATTAAATCAATTAAAATGCCAATTGGCAGTAACTCGATGTTTATGAAAAAAAAGGCTCTTATTTTCCTATTTCCCTTGTTTTTTCTAAGTAATTGCGCAAAATCTCCTTTGTCCGAATTTAAACTCTATAGATTAATTGATAATCTTGATAAAGAAAATATTATTCATTCACCGCTGATTCAAATTTCCAAAGAATCGGGAGAATCGAATAGGTATTTCCCTTTAAAGTCTCACCAGATCCTGGACTTAGGTTCTGGAGATAATCCTTTTGGAATAAAGAGGAAATTAAAACTTGGTGGAGCAGAGATAAATGTGCTTTTTTCTCCTCCAAAGAGTAAATTCACTTTCAGCCTTAATATTCCAGAGAATTCCTTATTAGAATTTGGTATTGGCAATGTCAGGGATGAAAATTCAGAAGAACTTATCAAATCTACTGGGAACAAAGAAAGAGGCGCTACTTTTTTAATCTCCTTTGAAACAAAAGGAAGAAAAAAGACAATTTTCCAAAAACACCTTCCATTTCCTGACAAGGATGAAAAACATTCTTTTTCCAGGCATTGTATCGACGTTCCTTATACTCAGGAAGAAGTAGAGTTGTCGCTTGTTACAGAAGGTGGAGAACATAATTTTTCCTTTTGGTATAATCCAGTCCTGTACAGGAAAGAAAGAAGCCTTCGTAATATTATCCTTATTTCTATTGATACTCTCAGGGCTGATCACTTAGGTTGTTATGGATATAATAGAGACACGAGCCCTAACATTGATTCCCTAGCTTCAGACAGTGCTTTGTTCCTTAATACATATGCTTCTTCGCCATGGACCCTCCCTTCTCATGTCTCGCTTTTAACCTCATTGCATGGAGTTCATCATCAAGTCTATTATGACAGAGAGAAAATGGACCCTGCTGTCCTCACCCTGGCTGATATTTTACGGCAGAATCATTTATTTTGTTCTTCTTTTACGGGAGGAGGATTTGTCAGCTCTGTTTATGGATTCTCCAAAGGCTTTGATACATATCGTGATGGAGTAGGGGGAGTTTTTCAGCAGGATTCAGCTGAACTTTTATTTCGTGTTGTTTCAGAATGGCTTGACAGAGAGAAAAATAAGAATTTTTTTCTTTTTCTCCATACTTATCAGACTCATAACCCTTATGCCTGTCCTTATCCCTATAAAACGATGTTTACTAAGGAAGGAGCTAAATGGAGACACATAGATTTAGTCAGTTACCTGGGTGGGAAGCCAGGTTTGTTTAAGAGACTTCCTGAGGAAGAACGCCAGAATATCATCGACCTATATGATGGAGAAATCCGCTATACAGATGAAAAACTTATAGGGCCTCTTATAGGGAAGCTTAAAGAGATGGAGCTTTATGACCAGACGATGATCATATTTACCAGTGACCATGGCGAGGAGTTTTATGATCATAAGGGCTGGGGACATGGGCATAGTCTTTATGATGAATCTCTGAAAGTTCCACTTGTCATTAAATTCCCAGGATCAAAATTTAAAGGGAAAGAGATCGGAAATATTGTCTCTCTTGTAGATGTCATGCCGACCATCTTGGAGGAGATGGGGATAGATTTTTCTGATTTGAACATTGACGGCAGGAGTTTATTTCCTGTGATAGAAGGAAAAGAGAAAGGAGATAGAAAATTTTTAGCGGACATAGGAAGTAATATTTTGAATTCCCGCATTCCACGGAAAATCTCCATGAATATGGGAAAAGACAAACTCATTCTCAATAAAAAATTCAGTATGAAAGATCTGGATTTTTTTCTCTATGCCCCTCCTGCTTTAAAACCTATAGAACTTTATGATTTAAAACAAGATTCGATAGAAAGAAAGAACATAGCTGATAAAAAATCCGTGCTTGTCAACCAGATAATCCAGCAAATTAATGAAATCTACAGCAAGGCAAAGAAGAGAAAAATATCCAGGCCTGAGATCGATGAGGAATTATTAGAACAGTTGAAAGCCTTAGGATATATTCGTTAAAAATTTCTGTTAGTCAGTTAGACAGTTTGTCAGTTAGACAGTTAGACTGTTGATCAGTTAGTCAGTTGAATATTTTAATTAAAATAACCGACTAACAGACTAACCGACTAACAGATTAACTTTAAAGATTGAATGGTGGTTTGCTTTTATTTTGTTGTTTTTTTTAAAATAAATAACTGAAAAGTGAATGTACGCGAATCTAACAAGAGGGTGAACAAAATGGCTGATTTTTTAGAGATAAAGAGCATTAAGAAAGAAGATCAAGATAGGATTATGGAAGAGATTAAAGAATTAATCGCAAAGAAAAAGAAAGAAGGAATCTTTACTGAAAAAGAGATACAAGAAATCGAGGAGATGAAGCTTCATCCTCTTCCTGATATCCAGGATGTCCAGAGTGTTTATGAAGACTTTCTGTTTAAAAAGGAAGAATAAAGAAATAGAGGAGTATTTTATGACAGACAAAAAAGAACAAAAGAAATTCATAAAAAAAGAAGAAATAAACATAGACTACGACAATATCGATGTCGCTGATATTATGGATCAGATCAAAAGAAAAATTGCTACACAGCCAATAAAGGCGGCAGAAGGCGATCTAAAAAATGAGGCATTCTACTCTTCTTTTGGTCCGTCTCCTGCTGGACCCGAGGAACCCTCTGGAACAAAAGCAAAAGTAAAGAAGTTGTTGCTGAGAGTCATGAAGCCATTTTCCCCTCTTATTAAGGTTATGATATTCCCTGTCCATCAGGAAACACAAAACAATTTTGATCAGACAAACAGAAGATTGGATTTATTGAATGAAAAACTGGAGGGTGAGCTTGGTAAAATTCATGAAAAACTGGATCATCTCAATCAGGCAACAAACAAGAGAGTAGACCTTGCTTTCGAAGGCCTGAATAAAGCTTTGGAGTACACTAAACTTCTTCATAGTCTTTCTCACAATATTGTGGTTGAACTCACCAAATTAAAGATCGAACAGGAGAACCTGAAGGTTAAGATTCGAATCATGGAAAAAGATTTTGAGTTTTTGGGAAGAAAAGAAAAAGCAATAGAGAAAGAGATTTTCAAATGAAATTAGCTTTTGTCGTCCAAAGATATGGTTTAGAAATAAGCGGAGGTGCAGAGTTACACTGCCGCTGGGTAGCCGAACATATGAAGAAATACTTTGAAGTCGAGGTGTTAACAACAAAGGCTTTTGACTATATCACATGGAAAGATCATTATCCTAGGGGAGAAGAGGTTATTAACGGCATTCCTGTAAAAAGGTTTTCAGTGACTCGAACAAGGGACCCGAAGAGGTTTGGCCGCATCCAGAATTACATCCTGGAAAATGAGCATAGACTCGAGGACGAACTGAAGTGGCTGGAGGAAGAAGGCCCTTACTCTCCTTCGTTAATTAAGTACATAAATGAACACCAGAATGATTATGATTATTTTATTTTTTTCAGCTACCGCTATTACCATTCGTACTGCGGAATAAACTCTTTGCCCCAAAAGAGCATCCTGGTACCTACAGCGGAGCATGACCCTGTAATTTACCTTAAAATCTTCAAAGATTTATTCAGAAAGCCGCGCGCTATAATCTACAATTCTGTAGAAGAAAAGAATATGATAAATTCTCTCTCCCAGAATATGGATGTACTAGGGGATATTATTGGAGTGGGAACAGAGATCCCTTCACAGTTTTCCTCGGAAGGATTTCGCCGAAAATACCAGATTGGAGGAGATTACATTATCTATATAGGAAGGATTGATAAGAACAAAGGATGCCATAAGCTTTTTGATTGTTTTCTCAGGTTTAAAGATGAAATTGGCTCTGATATAAAACTGGTCTTGGTCGGTAGCAACAAATTGAAGATTCCTTCCCATTCTGATATAGCCTATCTTGGATTTTTATCAGAGGAAGATAAGTTTTCTGCTCTTGAAGGGGCGTTGCTTTTAATGATGCCCTCATTCTATGAAAGCCTTTCCATGGTTACTCTCGAAGCCTGGGCCTTGCGGATCCCAGTCTTGGCTAATGCCCGATGCGAAGTGCTAAAAGGACAGTGTATGCGGAGCAACGCTGGTCTCTTCTATGAAAATTATGAAGAGTTTAGAGAAGCCTTGGGGCTTCTCATCTCATCGCCTGGACTTTGTGAGGCGATGGGGAAAAACGGCCAGGAGTACTTCAGACAGAATTATACATGGGAAGTTATCGAGAATAAGTATCTTTCAATCCTTGACCAGCTTGAAAAGGAAAAATAGTGGAAATTCATCAATTTGCGACTTCCTTGACTTATGGGGATGCAATCTCCGATGAAATGCTTGAAATACAAAAAGTTCTCAAAGAAAAAGGATATAAATCTGAGATATTCATCCGGTTCTATGAGCCAAAGATGGCCAAATACATGAGAGATTACAGGGAGTATAAAAAAATTAGCTCTCCCCAAAATGTGGTCATATTTCATTTTTCCATCGGATCGCCTGTATCCAAGATGTTTTTTCGCATTCCAGACAGGAGAATCATGATTTATCACAATATCACACCCTATGAGTTTTTCTTGGACTATCACAGGATTCTGGCCAGGGAGTGCTATAAAGGACGTCTGGAGATCAAGCTTTTTATAGATAAAGTTGATTTGGCCCTCGGAGATTCAGAATTTAACCGAAAAGAACTTGAGGTGTTTGGATATACCAATACAGGTGTGCAGCCTCTTCTTTTGAATTTTTCAAAATTTGACCAGGAAGGAGACCCTGTCGTTCAGAAACTTTTTTCCAATGGAAAATGGACCATTCTTTTCGTGGGACGCATGATTCCTAACAAAAAGTTTGAGGATGTTATTAAGACCTTTTATTTCTATAAAAAATATTTCAATCCAAATTCTCAGCTCATTTTGGCCGGAGATTTTAGAGGGATGGAACGGTATTTTGCTGTTCTCCGGGATTTAGTGGAAAGATTGGAATTGAATGATGTTCATTTTACAGGGCATGTTGAATTTTCTGAACTTATCGCATATTTCAGGCTTGCTCATGTCTATTTGAGCATGAGTGAGCATGAAGGATTTGGAGTTCCTCTTTTAGAGTCTTTTTATATGAAAATTCCTGTTGTTGCCTATGCGGCTGGCGCGGTGGAGGAGACTATGAATAGCGGAGGAATCCTCCTTCGTGAAAAAGATTTTTTCAAGACAGCGGTTCTATTGGATATACTGAACAGAGATGAAGCCTTCAGAAAAGATGTGATTTCATCTCAGCTCAAGGCTCTGGAGAAATACAAGAGGGAAAATGTAGGCCGGACCCTGCTCAATCATATAGAACGGGTGAGCATAGGATGAGAGTAGACCAGCTTGTTCCTGCGTTTCATTGGGGTGATGCCATAGGAGATACAGCCTTTCATATGAAAAGATTTTTTTTATCTCAGGGTTTTCAATCTGAGATATACTGTTTAACACGAGATAGAGGCCTGGAGGAAGAGTCGAAAATTTTTTCTTCTTTCCCGAAGCCTTCTCCTTCGGATGTTACTATTTTACATTTTGCTCTGCCCTCTCCTTTAACCCATGCTTTTGCCAGCCTCCCCAGCGGAAAAACGATGATATATCATAACCTCACACCACATGGATTTTTTAAGGATTTTAGCCAGGAAATGGTCAGAATTTCCCGAATTGGCAGGGAGGAACTCGTATCGCTGGCCCCTAAAGTTGCATTAGCTTTAGCTGATTCCGAGTTTAATCGCCAGGAACTTCTTAATATTGGCTTTAAAAAAGCTAAAATTTTTCCTCTTTTTGTTGATTTTAAAAAGTACAAAAAACCAATGAGTCGTCTTATGTACAATCTCTTTAAAGATGATAGAACCAATATTCTTTTTGTGGGGAGGGTTGCGCCCAATAAGAGGATTGATGATCTTATCAAGGTTATTTTTTACTACAAAAAATATATCTCTCCCCTAGTAAGGCTGATTATAGTCGGTAAAATCGCATCCCTTCCCAAATATTACAAGAGTTTAGTTACCCTCGCAGATGAGTTTTATTTAAAGCCAGAGGAAATTTGTTTTACAGGACATATTTCTGATGAGGAAATGTTTGCCATTTACAAAGCTTCAAACTTGTTTCTTTCGTTAAGTGAACATGAGGGATTTGGGCTCCCTTTTATCGAGAGTATGATTTTTGACCTACCCATTATTGCCTATGATTGTACAGCTGTTCCCTATACATTAGGAGGAGCAGGTGTGTTGATCAAGAATAAGAGAAAGGATTATGTCGGAGAACTGGTCAATATTGTGGCTAATGATATGAAGTTGAGGGAAGGGATAATTGAAGGACAGCGCCGAAGGTTGAAGAAGTTTAAGGAGATGGAAAGAGAGAAATTTTTGCTTCAAATGATTAATAGAATATAGAATTCAGAATACAGAATTAAAAAATTTTTTAGGATTCTGGATTCTGACTCTTGAATTCTTTAGATTTGGAGATAGTATGCGAATAGCCTTTGTAGTCCAGCGGTATGGCAGCGAAGTCATGGGAGGTTCTGAGCTTCACTGCCGCCAGATTGCAGAAAAATTAGTCGACGCAGGATATGACTGTACGGTCTATACAACAGCAGCTAAAGATTACATCACATGGAAAAATGAGTATTCTCCTGGTGAGTCTATTCTTAATGGAGTTGTTATTAAACGCTTTAGAGTGGAAAAAGAGAGAGACATTGATTCGTTTAACAAGTATTCTGATTGGATTTTCTTTCATGAACATACGCGTGAAGATGAGATAGAATGGATGGAAAGGCAAGGGCCTTGTTGTCCCGCTCTTGTTGAAACATTAGAGAGAGAAGAGAAAGACCACGACATTTTCATCTTTTTTACCTACCTGTATTACAATACTTACTGGGGGCTCCAAAGAATTAAAGAAAAAAAAGCCCTTGTTCCCACAGCTCATGATGAGCCCGCTTTACACCTAGATATCATGAAAGAGGTATTTTCTACTCCTAAAGCTTTCATGTTTAATACAGCATCAGAAAAGCAAATGCTCAGCCGTCTGTTTTCTTTTGAACACAAATACCAGGATATTGTAGGTGTTGGAGTAGAGATTCCAAAAAACCTAGGGAGTCCTGATTTTTGTAAAAAACATGGGATTATGCTTCCTTTTATCCTTTATGCAGGCCGTATAGAACCAGGAAAAGGCTGTCAAGAACTCGTCGATTATTTCCTTAGATACAGCAGAAAAAGTCCTGATTTGACACTTATCCTGATCGGAAAGCTTTTAATGGATTTACCTTCTTATCCTAGAATAAAATATCTTGGTTTTCTTCCTCCTGAGGAAAAAAATAGTGCCATGGCTTCTGCCTGTGTGACTGTCCATCCTTCTCATCTTGAAAGCTTATGCATGGCAGCTTTAGAGTCGATGGCAGCCCAGACGCCTGTTTTAGTCCAAGAAAAAACCGACCCTCTCAAACAGCATTGTCTTGAGGGAAAAAGCGGTTTGTGCTACTCCGATTATAAAGAGTTTGAAAGTGTTTTGGATCTTTTCCTGTCTGATTCAAAGTTAAGAAGAATCATGGGAGAGAATGGCCTGAAATATGTCCAGGAAAATTATTCCTGGTCCAGGGTTGTTGAAAAGTATTCCCACCTCTTTGGATATTTAATGGACGAAACCGACTAAATTATTGAAATGGACTAAACGGACTCAATTGTATTCTTCCACATAAATGGGAGATGAGAGAAAGCAAAAGTAAGGAAAAAGGAAAAGATTTGACTCTGTTCAAGGATTATGTTAAGAATTGTCTCAGGTGATGTGAGAATTTAGAGGCAGATGGCATATATAAATTATACGACCAAAAACTTGGCCATAAAAATTATTTATTACGGGCCTGGTCTAAGCGGCAAAACAACAAACCTACGCTTTATCTACAGCAAAATGGACGAGGATTCGCGGGGTGATTTAATCTGTCTTGAGACGGATATAGAAAGGACTATTTTTTTTGATTTGTTACCCATAAAAGCAGGTATGATCCGAGACTTCAAGATTCATTTTCAACTCATGACTGTCCCAGGCCAGGTTTTTTATGAAGCCTCTAGAAAAAGTGTGCTTAAAGGAGCAGATGGTGTTATTTTTGTTGCTGATTCTCAGATTCCTCTTGTCGATGCAAATTTGGAGAACTTTGATGGCTTGAGGAAAAATTTTCTTGAACAAAACGTGGATTTAAATTTTGTTCCTCTTGTTTTCCAATACAACAAGCGTGATTTAGAGAATCTCATTCCAGTAGAAACCTTTAATAATCTGCTAAACCCACGAGGGCTTCCCCATATTGAGTCCAGTGCCATTAATGGAGTAGGAGTTTTTGAGTCTTTAAGAGAGATTGCAAAGTTAACTGTCCCTATAGTGAGAGAAAAAATCTTTGGAGAAAAGAGAAAGCCGGAAGAAAAGCCGGAAGAAAGAGAAAAACCAGAAATAAAAAAAGAAGAAAAAAAAGAAAAGAAAGAAGAAATAGAGTTTGCATATAAAGAGAAAATTGCTCCTATTAAAATTACAAAAGTAAAATTCAAATCCCAGAGGGATATTGAGAATGAGATAGATAGTTTAGCTCAAGATTTTACAGGATCCCCGAAAAAATAGGCTCCTTTTTATCCCCTTTTCCCATTTCCCCCCTTTTTCTTCATATTCTTTGATATAACTGCATGAATCTATTCGTCTTTATATCTGAAAGAAGATGCTTTTTAAAATCGCCAGTGCCTCTTTGATAGGAATCGAGGCCTATATTGTTGATGTTGAAGTTGATATATCTTTTGGATTCCCTGGTTTTGTCATTGTAGGACTTCCTGATGCTTCAGTGCGGGAAAGCAGAGAAAGAGTGAGAGCGGCGCTGAAGAATTGTGGATATAAATTTCCTTCACGGAAAATCATCATCAATTTAGCTCCTGCAGATAGGAAAAAGGAAGGCTCAGCTTTTGATCTTCCTATCTCTCTAGGTTTCCTAGCTCATTTAGACTTGTTTCCTGAAGAAAGACTCCGCGAGTTTTTATTTTTAGGTGAATTGGCTTTGGACGGGAAATTAAAGCCAGGAAAAGGTATCCTTTCCTCCACTGTTCTTGCTAAAAAAAAGGGCTTTCAGGGAATTGTTGTTCCTAAGGAGAATTTAAAAGAAGCAGCACTGGTGCAGGATATGGATATCTATGCCTTGGAAAATTTAGTGCAGGTTATACAATTGCTTAACTGCCCTGAATCTGTAGCTCCTAGCATATGTACTTTACAGGAACTTCTGCCTCAGCCTGACTGTGATTTGGATTTTCAGGAAATTAAGGGGCAGCAGCATGTCAAACGAGCCCTGGAAGTTGCAGCGGCAGGCTTCCATAATGTCCTTTTAATCGGTCCCCCTGGAGCAGGAAAAACCATGCTGGCCAGAAGATTACCTACGATATTGCCGCCTATGACTTTTGAGGAAATCATTGAAGCGACCCAAATATACAGCGTTTCGGGATTATTAAAGGATAAAGGAGCTATCAGTGAGAGACCGTTTCGAGCTCCTCATCACACAATTTCATATGCCGGTTTAATAGGAGGAGGAACTATTCCAAAACCCGGAGAAGTTTCCTTGGCTAACAATGGAGTATTGTTTCTGGATGAACTTCCTGAATTCCGAAAACATGTTCTTGAGGATTTAAGGCAGCCTTTGGAAGATAGAAAAGTTACTATTTCTCGCGCTTCTATGGCCGTGACTTTTCCTACCTCCATTATGCTTGTTGCTGCCATGAATCCCTGCGAAGATGCCTATTACGGGCTTTCTTCAGCGGATTTTGAATGTACCGACGCCCAGAGAGGCCGTTATTACTCGAAGGTATCCGGTCCTTTGCTCGACCGTATTGATATTCAAGTTGACGTGCCTAGGGTAGAATTCAAGGACATTATTTCCAAATTTGAAGGGGAGAGCTCAATTGAGATAAGAAAGAGAGTTATCAATGCCCGGGAAAGGCAGCTTCAAAGGTTCAAGGGGAGAAAAATATACAGTAATGCCCAAATGGGAACAAAAGAGGTTAAAAAGTACTGTCAGGTTGATGACGAAGGAAAAGAACTTTTAGAAATGGCTGTCGACAAGCTGGGGTTCAGTGCCAGAGCTTATACTCGAGTTTTAAAAGTCGCCAGGACGATTGCAGATTTAAATGGAGAAGAGAATATCAGCCCTGTTCATATTTCCGAAGCTATCCAGTACCGAATGATGGATAAGTATTTTTGATAGATTTTCCTTTTTCTTTAGGATTTGGTAGAATTTGGAAAAATAATGTAAGAGGAAAATGCATGAAACGAAGAAATTTTCTTCAGATGAGCTTAATTGGATTATCTGGGATCTCCGGCTTAAAAAGTTTAGACGGATTGGCTAAAGATAAATTTGGAGAAATCGGATATAAGCCTCTGCCAAAGCGAATCTTAGGCCGAACTGGGGAAAAAATTTCAATATTAGGCTTGGGTGGAGTAGTACTTATGAATGAGGGGCAGGAAAGAGTGAATGAGATTGTACGGGAAGCTGTGGAACACGGTATTAATTATTTTGACGTTGCTCCTACCTACGATAATGCTGAGGAGCTTCTTGGCTCGGCCCTTAAACCTTTCAGGGAGAAGGTGTTTCTCGCCTGTAAAACAGAAAAAAGAGATAGAAGAGGAGCTGAAGAGGAGCTTAATCAATCCCTGGAAAAACTTCAAACCGACTATTTTGATCTCTACCAGCTTCATGCTTTAACGGAAATTGCAGATGTGAATCGGGCCTTGAGATGGGATGGAGCAATGAGGGCTATTCTCAAGGCTAAGGATGGAGGAAAGGTAAAATATATTGGGTTTTCTGCCCATTCTTCTGAGGCGGCCTTGAGAGCCATGGAAAGGTTTGATTTTGATACAATTCTTTTTCCTGTCAATTATGTGTGCTATTTCAAGGCGGATTTTGGACCAGAGGTAATCAAAAAAGCAAAAGAAAAAAAGATGGGAATTCTTGCTATCAAGGCTATGGCCAGGCAGCCATGGCCGAATGAAGAATTACAAAAATACTGGCCGAAGAATTGGTATCAGCCTATTTTAAACCCTGAAGAAACTAATCTTGCCCTTTGTTTTGCTCTTTCCCAGCCTATAACATCTGCCATTCCTCCAGGGGATGTGCGGCTCTTTAGAAGAGCCTTAGATATTGCTCACAGTTTTACGCCTCTTAACGACAGAGAAGAACGCCGTCTGCGCCTTCTTGCTTCGAACCTGGAGCCCTTATTTAAGCTTCGTTCATAGATTATGGATGCTCTTTGTAAAGGAGGAATCATGAAAAAAGCTGAGAGTTTAAAACTATCCAGAAGAGTCTTTATTGCATCTGCATCAAGCCTGTTAGTGGGGAGCCGATTATCTGCCATGTTTCCGTTTTCTGCAAATTTAAGCCAAGTACCCCAAGAGCTCAGGGAAGAATTGACTCCTGAAGAACTTAAACTGATTGAGAAGTCAATAATGGCTGAGGATTTGATGAACTATTTTGGCAAAGGTTACAGCTGTGCAGAATCTCTCCTGATGGTATCACTGAGATTTCTTGGGAAATCAGAGGATTTGGTTTGGGCAGCCGCAGGCTTCGGGGGAGGATTATACCATAAAGATCTCTGCGGATTCCTCACTGCTGGAATCATGGGGATTGGTTTCTCGGCTAGCATGTTGAAGAAAGAGCGAAAAGAAGCAAAAGAGTATAGCAGCCGATTGGTTAAACAATACTGGAAGTGGTGGATATCTCAAGCGCCTTTGCACTGCTCTGAGATCAGAAAGAAGGGGACGAGTTCAAAAGTTTGTCGCCGACTTGGGCAGCTATCCGCAGCTAAGATAGAAGAGCTGATAAAGGCTGCTATAGCATAGAAAGTAAAAAGCACCAAATACCAAGCACCAAATCCGAAATTCGAAACATATACTGGTTTAAGGTTAAATGTTTAATGTTTAAGGCAAGAGCAGAAACTGGTTTAAGGTTGAATGTTTAATGTTTAAGGCAAGAGCAGGAATTGGTTTAAGGTTGAATGTTTAATGTTTAAGGCAAGAGCAGGAATTGGTTTAAGGTTGAATGTTTAAGGAATAATACTAAATTAAAAATATAAATACCTTAAACCTTAAACTTTTAACCTTAAACTAATCCGTTTGGTATTTGGATTTTTGCAAGACTTTCCCATTCTTGACGACGACATGTCCGCCTTTTATGACATATTTTATGGGATTAATGCCGAAGTGATAGATAAGATGGGGATAATTGGGTGCATCACAGAGGATGAGGTCCATTTTCTTTCCAACTTCCAGACTCCCCACTTCTTTATGCTTTCCCAAAGCATAGGCGGCGTTAGAGGTTGTGGCGTTGATGGCCTCTTCGATGCCCATTTTCAAAGAAAAGACAGCCAGCTGCATGATGAAAAACATAGACTCTGTCATTGAGCTTCCTGGGTTAAAATCCGTAGCAAGAGCAACAATTGCTCCTTGTTCGATGAGTTTGCGGGCAGGTGCTTTCTTCTCTTGCATGAGGAAAAAGGATACTCCGGGGAGAAGTGTCGCTGTCGTCGAACTTTCTGCAAGTTTCTTTATGCCTTCATCAGTGATTGCGATTAAATGGTCTGCAGAAATAGCTCCTTCCTCTGCAGCAAGCTGTGCTCCTCCAAGAGGAGCGAATTCATCGGCGTGGATTTTGATTTTTAATCCTGCTTCTCTTGCTGCTCTGATTAATTTCCTCGATTCCTCGACAGAATAAACTCCTTCTTCACAATAGACATCGAAAAATTCAGCCAGGTTGTTTTCTTTTACTTCCGGGAGGATTTTATGAATGAGGAGGTTTATGTAGTCGTCTTTTCGGGCTTTGTATTCTTTTGGGACTTCGTGGGCGCCCATGAAAGTGGGGACGATATCTATTGGATGAATCTTATTGAGTTCCTGCAGAGTTCTCAATTGCTTTATTTCGTCCTTAAGATTTAATCCATAGCCACTTTTTGCCTCTGCTGTTGTTGTCCCGTGAAGAAGCATATTGTCAAGGCGGGCTAAACATAAAGAGGTGAGTTCATCCATTGATGCCTGACGGGTTGCATTCACGGTTGTTTGAATACCTAAACCTCTTTCTGCAAGCTGTTGATATGTGTAGCCTTTAAGACGGAGGATAAATTCTTCCTCTCTGTTTCCGGCGAAAGGAAGGTGTGTGTGGGAGTCTACAAAACCTGGAAGTCCAACTAGGCCGCTTCCATCGATATGAACGCCTTTTTTTTCTAAAAGAATTTCTTTATTGAACTTTTTTTCTTCGCCTATGAATACAATTTTTCCTCTATAGGAAGCAATGCAGCCTTTATCTACAAGTCCGATATCCAGGAGGGAATCTTTTCTTTTAGGTATCGGACCTTGGCAAGTAACAAGATGACTGCAATTGATTATAGCAAGATCAGCTGGCTTCATGAGGAAACTTCCTCAGTGATGTGTGTTTGTTTCTTCTTATAAAAGAGGGTGTTTCATAGGGTTCCCATTGTTTTTCCCACGCAGGCCTTTGCCAGAGAGTTTCTCTTCCTTTTGGTTCGAATATATAAGGAGGTGTCTCTTGTGGAGCCAGGAATGGGGGGGGGCTTTCTCGACGAGGGGGCCCAAATTCTTCAGGAGTGGCTGATTCCCTTTCTGACGATAAGTCAAAACCTGTAGCGATGACAGTGACTTTAACCATTTCTTTCATGCTTTCGTCGATGACTGTGCCAAAAATGATGTTGGCCTCTGGATGTGCCATACTGTGGATAAGCTCGGAAGCCTTTGAAACTTCGTGAAGAGTGATGTCTTTGCCTCCTGTTATGTTGATGAGAACTCCGTGTGCTCCCTCTATTGAGGTGTCTATAAGGAGCGGACTGGAGATAGCTTTATGGGCGGCATCGACTGCCCTGTTTTCTCCTGAGGCAATTCCTGTCCCCATGAAAGCCATGCCCATACCTTTCATAATAGATTTGACGTCAGCAAAGTCTAGATTGATCAGTCCTGGTCTGGTGATGAGATCGGATATTCCCTGGACTGCCTGACGCAAAATATCGTCAGCCATTTTGAAAGCATCTTGAATTGAAGTGTCCAGATTTACTGTCTCTAGCAGCCGTTCATTTGGAATGGAAATAACTGTGTCAACAGCAGATTTCAATTCGCTCAGGCCTTCTTCAGCTTGCTTTGCTCTAATTTTTCCTTCGAATTCAAAGGGAAGAGTAACGATGGCAATGGCCAAAATATCCATTTCTGAGGCAAGATTCGCTAGAATCGGTATTGCTCCTGTACCTGTGCCGCCTCCGAGTCCAGTAGTCAGAAAGACCATATCCGCTCCTTCAAGGACCTTGATCAATTTTTCCGTATCTTCCATGGCAGCTTCTTTCCCAATGTCAGGTCTACCTCCTGACCCCAATCCTTTTGTCAATTGGCTGCCGATCTGGATTTTTGTTCCAGATTTGTTGGCATTGAGCGCTTGGAGGTCTGTATTGACGGCGATAAATTCTACTCCTCCAATTTGTGTCTCTATCATCCTGTTAGTAGCGTTTCCCCCCCCGCCGCCAATGCCGATAACCTTGATTTTAGCGCCAATGTGCTCTTCGACTAAATGAAATTTTAAGTTGCTTTTTATTTGCTCAGTCATTTTTCCCTCCTATGTCTCTTTAATCCAATCTTTTAGTTTTGACAAGAAGCCCTGTTTTCTGTCTTTAGATATACCCTTTCCTTTACACTGAATAAATCCATATAAGATGAGGCCGACTCCAGCGGCGTAGTCAGGAGTGCTGACTCTATCCACTAAGCCACCGATGCCGCTGGGATCGCCACGCCTTACAGGCAAATCAAAAGTTTCCTCAGCCACTTCTTCCAGGCCTTCCAGTAATGCTGTCCCTCCAGTAAGAACTATCCCTGAATTGAGGGATTTTTCATATCCCATCCTTTTGATGTCATTATCGACCAAGCGAAAGATTTCTTCTGCTCTTGGCTGGATAATATCAGCTAATAACTGTCTGGAGAGAACACGCGGCTTTTTCCCACGTCCGACTGTAGGGACTTCTATGGTTTCCTGTTCATTTGTGAGGGGGCCGGACACACAGCCGTATTTTTTCTTTATTTTTTCTGCATCCGGGATAGGAGTCCGGAGGCCGACAGCTATATCATTTGTAAAATTATCTCCTCCTATCGGGATCACGGATGTGTACCATAGACTTCCTCGTTCGAAAATGGCTACTTCAGTTGTCCCCCCTCCGATATCAATTAATCCAACTCCGAGCTCCATTTCGTCGTGGGTAAGGATAGATGCGCTTGTTGCGATCTGGTTGAGAACTATTTGTTCGATCTCAATGCCTGCCCGAGAGACACAAGTTCTTAAATTTTGGACAGAGGTTATAGCGCCCGTGACAATGTGAACATTCACTTCAAGCTTTATCCCGCTCATACCGAGAGGATCTTTGATGCCGTCTTGATCATCAACAACAAATTCCTGAGGAATTATATGAATGATTTCTCTATCAGGGGGGATAGATACAGCTTTAGACTGGTCTATTACGCGTTTGATGTCTTCGCGGTTAACCTCCTTATTTCTGCCAGAAACAGCAATAACTCCTCTACTGTTGAAGCTTTTTATATGAGCACCGGAAATGCCAATATAGGCTGAATCAATTTCTACTCCAGCCATAAGCTCAGCTTCTTCTTGAGCCTTTTTAATGGCATCTACAGTAGCGTCTAAATTGACAACGACTCCTTTTCTCAGGCCTCTGGAGTCGGCTGTACCTATGCCAATAATCTCAATTTTTTTCTCTTCAGTGATTTCGCCGATAATTGCGGCCACTTTTTTTGTCCCGATGTCAAATCCTACAATATAATCGTTTTTAGGCATCAGTTAGCCTCCTTCTTGAAGGTATTTCCGTTTAAATTTTTAATAGGTTTGATGTATAAACGGTCTTCGAAGCGAAGATCGACATATTCTAAAGCTCCTTGTTTCTCTAACTTGGCACTGATCTGTCGGAATAATCGAAGTTTCTCTGCATATTGATCATTGCCGAGGATAAGCCATGTTTGTGATTCTTTCAGCCTTATTGATACATTTTCGTAATCAGATAAATCTAAAAGATCGATCTGTTTTTTCTCTGAGGATTTTAAACCCTCAAGGCATTCCCATGCTAATTTTAGTTTTTCTTCATAATCTTTCTCGAAATTGTTTGAATCTACAAGAAGAGGGAGGTTCATTTTTTCATTTGGATAAATTTGTTCAAGTTGAACTCCATCTGCATCGATAAGGAATAATTTTTCCTTTTTCAGGAGTGCATAAGGAGTTCTTTCAATGAGTTCAATCCTTAAGGAAGAAGGAAAGTTTTTCCTTACCAGGACCTCTTTGATCCATCTATGCTTAGTCAACCCTTCTTGGAGATGCCCGATATTCAGAAGAAGAATATTTCCTAGTTTTTCTCCTTTTAGAATTTGTTGAATTTCTTCTTTGATTTCTTGTCTGCGGCAGACGACTTCTATCTCTTTGACGTTCAGTTTGTCCCATGAGATTAAGAAGAGATAGAATTGCTGGATAGAATAAAATATTCCGCCCAGAAGAAAAAAGGCGAAAAGAATATGTTTAAGTTTCAGCCTCATTTTCCTCTGGATTTTTTTAGTTTTTATTTTTCCGTTTCCTCGTCTGAAATGCGTGGGCCGGGAGAGGAGAATGTTAGATCTGTATTTGAAAGCTGGATTAAGATTAGTGGCCATACTTATTTTTTCCTTCCCAGTCTTTCGATGATACCAGGAATTACCCTGGAGATATTTCCTGCTCCCATGACAATGATCATATCTTTTTGCAAAGCAAGTTTTCCTACTATTGAAGGTATTTTTTTTAGATCCTGTTCAAAATAGATATTTTTATGTCCGAATTGCAGAATTTCCTTATAGAGAGCTTTTCCTGATACACCTGCTATCGGGTTCTCCCCTGCAGGGTAAACTTCTGTGATGATGAGAATATCTGCCTCGTTGAATGCTGTGCCGAATTTTTTCATGAGAAGAGAAAGACGTGAGTATCGATGGGGTTGGAAAATTGCTATAATCCTTCGAGGCCATCCTTTCTTTGCTGCATCAAGAGTAGTTTTAATTTCTGTTGGATGATGGGCATAGTCTTCTATAACCATAATGTTGTTTATTTTTTTCTTTAGTTCAAAGCGGCGACCGATCCCCCTGTAATTTTCCAGAGCCTGGAAAATATTCGATACAGGAATGTCCAAGTCCATGCCCACAGCTACTGCTGCCATGGCATTATATATGCTGTGAATGCCGGGGACGTTTAGGTTTAAATTTCCCAATTTTTTTCCCTTCCAATAAAGGGTTGAAATGCTTGAGAATTTTTCAAACTGCTGACCTCTGGCAAATATGTCGGCTTGAGCAGAAAATCCATAAGTGATAATCCTTCTCTCTAGCGATGGAACCAGACTTTGGAGGTTGGAGTCGTCGAGACACAGGACGATTGGACAGTAAAAAGGAACTTTATTTGCAAAATTGACAAATGTTTTTTTGATTTCATCCAAAGATTTATACTGGTCCAGATGCTCTTCATCAAGGTTAGTAAGCACTGCAATAAAAGGAGATAGATATAGAAAGGATCGGTCGCTTTCATCGGCTTCAGCTACGATGAAATCTCCTTCGCCCAATTTTGCATGAGCACCGATTGTATTTAATCGACCGCCGACGATGATTGTTGGATCAAACCCGGCTACCTCAAGGACTTGTGCAATCATTGAAGTAGTAGATGTCTTTCCGTGAGAACCTGCTACGGCGATTCCGTATTTCATTCTCATCAATTCTGCCAGCATTTCTGCCCTCGGTATAACTGGTATTTTCTGCCGCCTTGCTTCTCCTACTTCTACATTATCTTCTTTGATAGCAGAGGAGATGACGACAACATCTGCTCCCTCTACTTTTTCGGCCTTGTGACCGATTGATATTTCTACCCCAAGGCTGACAAGTCGTTGCGTGGCTTCGTTTTCGTTGATATCTGTCCCTGAGACTTTGTAACCGAGATTGAACAGAACCTCTGCGATTCCATTCATGCCAGTGCCACCGATTCCTATCATGTGGATGTGTTTGAGCTTCTTGGAAGCTTGTTTCCTCAAATTATTTTCTCCTGACGTTTTGTTTTCATGAGTTCGAAACAGAGGTCCGCGATATTTTCTGAAATCTTTTCTTTCTTGAGGGGGGCCAAGTTTTTTTCCATTTGGTTTATCTTTTCCTTGTCTTTCATATAACGGAATATTTTGCCGGTGAAAAGCTCGGGTGTAAACTTTTCTTCTGTGATAACTTCAGTTGCATTCATTTTTTCTAATTCTCGGGCATTCAAGACCTGGTGATTGTCTGTTGCCTTTGCAAAAGGAACCAGTAACGAGGCTTTTTGCGCAGCGATCAGCTCTGCTATGGTTGTTGCTCCGGCCCGGCTGATGATTAGATCTGATCTTTTGAAATATTCTGCCATATCGAAAAAGAAAGGGCTGACAATCACATCTTCAAATCCGTTTTGCATGTAACTCTCTTTAACCCATTCAAAATCCTTTTTGCCTGTCTGATGAAAGATTCTTAAAGTTCCCCTTTCTTTTTTTAAAACTGGAAGAGAGAGAACAATTCCTTTGTTTAAAAAATGTGATCCTTGGCTTCCACCAAAAATAAAGAGAGTCAGCTTGCTATTTTTTTCTTTGGGAGGGAGGGAATAAAATTCCTCTCTCACAGGATTTCCTGTGAATATTCCTTTTCCTCTGAAATAAGAAAGGGAACCTTCAAAAGAGACAGCAGCTTTCTGCACCCATGGCAGAAGAAGCCTGTTCGTGAATCCGGGACAGATGTTTTGTTCCATAATCAAAGTAGGTGTTTTCATCCAGGAGGCAAGGAGGACGATTGGACCTGAACTGTACCCTCCCACCCCGATAACAAGTTGAGGTTTTGTTCTCAGCAAGATTGCCAGTGATTTGACGAAAGAATAGGGAAGAATAAAAAGAGATTTGAAGATTTTTAAACCTTTTCCTTTTATTCCTTCAATTTTTAAGGTAATGAAATTTGCCTTATAATGTTTCATTAGTTTTTTTTCTAAACCACGACTGCTCCCCACAAAAGTGAGAGAAATATCAGGATCTTTTTCCTTCAATTTCTGTCCTACAACTAGAGCAGGGTAGAGATGGCCTGCAGTACCACCTCCACTTATGATTATTTTTTTGCGATTCATTTTTTACTTCTTGTAGAACCTCTTCGTTGTGAAATATGGAGAAGAATGCCTATGCTGAAAAGAGTACAGGTAAGAGAAGATCTTCCGAAACTAAATAAAGGAAGTGGGAGGCCAGTCGGGGGGCCCAATCCGAGTACTACGCTTATGTTCAGCATCGCTTGAGAAAAGATTGCTAAAGTGATTCCTGCGGCTGCAATTTGGCTGAAAAGGTTGGGTGCTCTCCAGGAAATAAGCAATCCTCTCCAGAGGAAGATGATAAAGAGAAAGAGAACGGCTAGAGTGCCGATGAGGCCAAGTTCTTCTCCTACAATCGCGTATATGTAATCGGTATGAGCACAGGGAAGAAAGAAAAGTTTCTGTGTGCTTTCTCCTATGCTGACTCCCAGAAGACCTCCTGAACCCACGGCTAATTTTGACTGGATAACCTGGAACCCCCGTCCTAAGGGATCTTTTGCAGGAGATAGAAATGCGAAAATTCTATCTAACCTGTAACTTGCCTGAAAAAGATAAAAAGCGAAAAAACCTATAGAAATGATTCCAAGATAGAAAAAGTATCTAAGCTTTACTCCGCCAATGAAAAGCATGAATGTACAGATGAATAAGATTAGTAGTGCAGTGCCGTAGTCAGGCTCTTTGATAATCAACATGATGAAAATAAAGAGGATGGCTAAGGGGAAAAATAAGCTTTGAATTTCATTTATTTTATCTTTTTTACGATCGAGAAAAGAGGAAAAAAAGAGAATTAAACTGATTTTGGCTAGTTCCGTCGGCTGGAAGCGCAATCCAAGGAAATGAACCCAACGACCTGTTTTCCCATAAGAGGGCATGATAAGGCACAAGGTTAACAGCACGAGTGTCAGGAGAAGCAATCCATAGATTACTGAAGTGTTTTGGTAAAACGGAGTCCTCAAAGGAAGTATTAAAAGAATGAAGATAATGCCAATTCCTACTCCTATGATCTGATTGATGAAAAAATGAAAGGGCTGATGATGTTTTTCGCTTGACAATATGGCTGATGAACTAAAGACCATGATTAGTCCAAAGGAGATCAAGATAAGAGTTGTAAGAAAAAGAGTTTTATCAAAGCGGTAAGGTCTGAAAGCTTCCATATCTTTATGCCTTTTTTTTATCCATATTTTTTTTGAGTGCAAAAACTTCCTTCTTAAAGACTTCACCCCTTTCTTCAAAATTTCGAAACATATCAAAGCTTGTACAGGCTGGTGCAAGAAGCACAACTTCTCCAGGCTTAGCTGTAGAATAGCTGATCCTCACAGCATCTCCTAGAGATGAACCTTTCTCCATCGGAACAGAACCCTTTAAAACATGCTCAATTTTTTCTTTAGCTTCGCCAATAAGAATGATCTTTTTTACCTTCTTTTTAATGGGCGTCCTCAGTTTTGTAAAGTCACCTTGCTTGTCTCTTCCTCCCAGGATAAGAACGATTTTCTTGTCAAAACTCTGGATTGATTTTAAAGTTGAATCTATGTTTGTGGCTTTGGAATCATTATAAAAATCCACTCCTTTCAGTGTTAAGACTTTTTCCAGGCGATGTTCAAGCCCTTTAAAGCTTTTGATTGACTTTTTGATGCGTGTTAAGGGAATGCCAAAAATAGACCCAACCAGGGAAGCAGCCATAACATTTTCCTGGTTGTGTACTCCAAGAAGAGGAATTTCAGAGACGTGCATCAGCCTTTCGTCCTTTTTTTCCGAAAGAAAAATCCAGCCTCCTTGAAGATAACATCCCCTGGAGATTTCACTTTTTTGGCTAAATGAATAGATTTGAGACTGTACTCCTTTTATAGATGCCCAGACGAGAGGGTCATCTTGATTAAGAATAGCTATGTCGCTTTCTTTTTGAAAAGTTATAAGCTTCTTTTTCGCCTCATAATAATCATCAAAACTCTTATGCCAGTCGAGATGATCTGGAGAAATATTTAGAAAAACTGATACTGATGCTCGGAATTGTTCAATATACTCAAGCTGAAAACTTGAAAGCTCTGTCACATAGATATGATCCTCCCTGCTGCCAGCGACAAAATTGATCAAAGGTATCCCTATATTTCCTGCTAAATAACTATCCAACCCCCCTTCTTTAAGGATTTTATGGGTTAGTGCGGCTGTAGTGGATTTTCCGTTAGACCCTGTTATGCCCACGATTTCCCCTTTTAAGAATCTATATGCAAGTTCGACTTCTGAAAGAATTTTTACTCCGTGCTTTTTTGCCTCTTTGAGTTCAGGGAGAGGAGGAACTCCTGGGCTTGGTATGATCAGATCTGCTTCGAGGAATGATTTTTTATCATGTCTCCCTGCCTCAACCAAAACTCCTTTTTGGGACCAGAAATGGATTTTTCGACCCAAATCTTCAGTGGTTTTCTTTTCACTGACTTTCACTCGAGCTCCTCGACTGAGCAGAAAATTGCAGAGGGCTTCTCCAGTTTTTCCCAGGCCAACGACAAGGACTTTTTTTCCTTCTAAATTCATTCTATCTCAGTTTTAAGGTGGTGAGGCTGAAAAGGGCAAATATGATGCTGGCGATCCAGAACCTAACCACAATTTTTTGCTCAGACCATCCCATAAGTTCGAAGTGATGATGGAGAGGAGCCATCTTAAAAATTCTTTTTCCTCCTGTCAGTCTAAAGTAGGAAACTTGAAGCAGAACAGAGAGTGCTTCCAGGATAAAAACTCCAGCTACCATAAAAAGGAGAAATTCTTGTTTTATCATTATGGAAATCGCCCCAATGGTTCCGCCTAAAGATAAGGCTCCTACATCTCCCATAAAGAGTTGAGCTGGATGGCAGTTATACCAGAGAAAGCCCAAACATGCTCCAGCCATGGCTCCAGCAAATATTGTGAGCTCCGCAGCTTGAGGAACCCTTGGAATGTTTAAATACCCAGACCAGTCAGTGCGTCCGGCGAAATAGGAGAGAGCAGTAAAAGCGCTAACACTGATGAGCGTGAGACCAATGGCTAGTCCATCCAGGCCGTCAGCGAGATTGACGGAGTTTGAAGAACCGATGATGATAAACATTATCCATGGTAGATAGAACCAGCCCAAATAGGGGATCCATTTCTTAATAAAAGGCAGACTCAGATGAAGATCAAACTGTCCTCTAAAGCCTAAATAAACCAGGGTAATCCCGATAGCTGCCGAAAGGAGAATCTGAAAAATTAGCTTATGGCGGATGATGAGCCCCAAAGATTTTCGTTTTTTAATTTTCAAAAAATCATCCCAAAAGCCAAGGATCCCGAAGGAAAACATGGTGATCATTGCAAGCCAAATATAGGTGTTGCTCAGGTTTCCCCAGAGGAGAGTTGGGATTAATGTAGCTCCAATAATGAGAATTCCACCCATAGATGGAGTTCCTTTCTTTTCGAAATGAGATTCCGGACCTTCAGGCCTGATCTCTTCTCTGATCTGGTATTTTTTAAGCAGTTTGATGACCCATGGGCCCAAAATAAGGCATATAAGCAAGGCAGTTATTCCTGAAAGAGCTGTTCTGACCGTGATATAACCGAATACATTGAAGAATATAGAGTATTTTTTTAAGGGCACCAAAAGCCAATAAAGCATGTTATGATCCTTTCTGTTTTAACCTCTCGATGATTTTTTCAGTTTTCATTCCCCTTGACCCTTTGACGAGAACAAGATCACCTTCTTCAAGAAGAGACCATATATTCTCTGCAGCTTCCTCGGAATCTTCGAATGAAAAAATTTGATCCCTTTTTTTTCCAGAGGAAATTGCCCCTTCGGCCATATGCTGGCTGAGTGGGCCTATTGTTACTAAAATGTCCCATCCCCAAGTGCTTACTTGTTTTCCAGCCTGAGTATGATAATCAATCTCTTTTTCTCCAAGTTCCAACATGTCCCCTAAGACAGCCACTTTTCTTTTGCTCGGAAGACCTGCTAATTCCTTTAAAGCTAATTCTAATGCAGCGGGATTCGAGTTATAAGTGTCATCTATGAGGATAATTTTGTTTTTCAACCTAGAGAGGGTTCCACGCATGGAAAAAGGTTTTAGAGTTTTTGTTAGCGAATGGATATCTTCAATAGAAACAGAAAAAGCTGAAGCTACAGCTGCAGCCGCGAGGAAATTATAGAGGTGGCTTAAATAAAGGAACGGAATATTTATCTTTTTCTGCTTTTTTCCGTAGACAAGTTCAAAAGAAATTCCTTTCATCCCTGTCTTTTGAATATTTTGAGCACGAATATGGTTTTCTTTTGATAGACCAAAAAAAAGTTTCTTCCCTTTCCAGTCTTTTGCAATTTTTTTAACAAGGGGATCGTCACCGTTGAGAACCGCAGTTCCTTGTTTTTTTATTCCTTCGAGAATTTCTTTTTTAGCTGAAGCAATCTCTTCAATGTTGCAAAAAAACTGAAGATGAACCGGGTAAACATTAGTTATTACAGCGATATCTGGAGGAGCGATTTGAGTCAGTGTTGATATTTCGCCAGGAGCGCTCAATCCCATTTCAAGAACGGCAACCTCATGCTTTTTTGTCAGTTTAAGGAGAGAAAGAGGAAGTCCTATATGATTATTAAAGTTACCCTCTGATTTGAGAACCTTGAAGTTGCGGGAAAGCAAGCTTGAGGTGAACTCTTTTGTGGTTGTTTTACCAATGCTTCCGGTTATCCCGACAACATGAACTTTGTGTTCCAAAAGAACTTTTTTTGCGAGCTCCTGAAGAGCTTTAAGAGTATCATTGACCTGGATTATGGCAAAATTTTTATCAGGGGAAAAAATTGATTGGGAAATGACTGCTCCCGCGGCTCCTTTTTCTATGGCATGGGGGACAAAATCATGGCCGTTTCTTTTGGCGATTAGAGCAAAGAAGAGTTCCCCTGGTTCTGTAAATCGGGAGTCGATGTTGAATTTATGAAATGTAAGAGAAGAAGAGCCTTGCAGTATTTTCCCATGAGTTTTCTCTGCAACCTGCCTCAACCTGAGTTTAGTCAATTTTTGATAGCCTCCATCTCTTTGAGGATTTCTCTGATGACTTCTGCATCGTCAAAGTGTATAACTTTGTCTTTGATTATTTGATAATCTTCGTGGCCTTTTCCGGCAACAAGGACGTAATCCCCTTTTTGTGCGAGAGAGAGCGCATGTTTAATAGCCTTTTTCCTGTCGGAAAGAACTTCGTATTTTTTAATTCCTGTTTTTCTGATACCTTTTTCAATATCTGAGAGGATAGCTAAGGGATCTTCGGAACGCGGATTATCGGAAGTGAGAATGCTCCAGTCGGCAAGAGTCCCGGCGATCTCTCCCATCCTCGCTCTTTTTGTTTTATCCCGATCTCCTCCTGCGCCAAAAACCAAGAGAATTTTCCTGGGATTTAGCTCTCGAACAGTTTCAAGCAGATTTTTCAAAGCGTCATCAGTGTGGGCGTAATCCACGAAGATATTGAGTCCTATGGAATTTTCTATTTTTTCAAACCTTCCGGGTACGCCCTGAAGAGTGAATATCCCTTTAATTATCGCTCGAACAGGCAGATTCAATGTCAAAGTTGTGGCTATTGAAGCCAGGATGTTGTACAGGTTCGGCTTGCCTAGAAGTGGAGAGGAGACTGTCATCCCGCCTGTCGGAAATTTAGCCTGCAGTTCTATTCCTTTTTCTGAGAGCGTGAATTTTTCGACATGGATCATCGCAGGTGGCTTGAGACCATAGGTGATGATACCCATACGAAGCTCGGATATCAATTTTTTCCCCCAGAAGTCATCCGAGTTGATCACAGCGATTCTAGCGATTCTCTTGTCTGGTTTAAGATAGAAAAGTTTTTTTTTGGCATCAAAATAACGTTCCATTGTATGATGATAGTCCAAATGTTCACCGCTTAAATTTGTAAAGACCACTACATCAAACCCTATTCCTACGACTCTCTTAAGTTCTAAAGAATGAGAAGAAACTTCCATCAGGCAGTGAGTCGCTCCATGGTCAAGCATTTCTCGCATCATTCTTTGTAAGTCAGGCGCTTCAGGAGTAGTCCTTTTAGCAGATATTTTCATGTTTGGGCCCCGGTAGGATATTGTGCCGATAACTCCAGGGGAGAGATGAGATTCTTTTAATATTTCTTCGAGCAAATAGGTAATTGTTGTTTTTCCTTTTGTTCCTGTGATGCCAATAACTTTCAATTCTTTGGACGGGTGAGAATAAAAATTTGCTGAGCATAAGGCCAGTGCCTCTCGCGCATCTGAGACCTGTATCCAGCTTTTTTTGAAATTTAGTGGAGCAGGCTTTTCTGAGAGAACAGCTCCTGCCCCTTTTTCTAGAGCTTCATCGATAAAGTCAAGTCCATCCGCTTTTTCCCCTTTTAATGCTGCGAATAAGTAATCAAGCTTGATCGTCTTCGAGGAATAAGAGATTCCCTGAATTTCATTGTCTTCTTTTCCGCTGAGATGCAAAAAAGGAACTCCGGCTAGTAAATCCTTGAGCTTCATTCTCCAGTTTGCCTCCAGTATTTCGCTGTGATTAAAGTTTCCACAGGGTTTTTTTGGCGGGGAATGTGAAGATATCGAAGAACCTTTGAGGCGGTCTCTCGGAATATAGGAGCCGCAACTTGCCCACCATAAAATTGACCTTTGGGGTCATCGATAACCACAATCATGGAAAAAACGGGTTCGTCTCCTAAGACACACCCGATAAATGAGGCTATGTGTGCAGATGAAGAATAGCCTCCTGTGGAAGGGTCATATTTCTGGGCTGTTCCCGTCTTTCCAACAACCGAATAACCCTCGATGTGGGCAGCTTTTCCCGTGCCTTCCTGGACTACTCCTTGTAGAATTAAAGCTAGTTTAGATGCTGTTTCCTCTGAAATGACTCTTGGATATTGTGGCAGTCTCTCTTTTACTTCATCAGAGGAAATTGGGCTTTTTTTTACAATTTTGGGATGGATGATAATACCTTTGTTCGCAATGATGTTTATTGCCTGAAGCATTTGAATTGGAGTAACTGATATTTCGTAGCCTATTGAATGTGAAGCAACAGAAATGTCGGTCCATTCGTCTAAAGATCTGAAGATTCCGTTTTCTTCAGCGGGAAGGTCAATCTTTGTTTTTTTTCCAAATCCAAAAGTTTTTATCATGTTGAAGAGAATTTCTTCACCGATGCGTTGGCCGATTTGAACTGTTCCCACGTTGGAAGAATGAATGATGACCTCAGGAAATGAGAGAGTTTCAAATCTGTCGTGGTCTCTGATTGCCTTTCCGGCTACTTTAATGGCGCCTTCACTGCAGTCAAAAGAGTCGTTAAAGCTAACACTTTCAGATTCTAACGCTGCTGAAGCTGTAATGATTTTAAAGGTGGAGCCAGGGTCAAATAAATGATGAATAGCTTTGTTCCTGTCCAGTTTTAAGAGTAGAGAGGGGGGGATGTTGTTGAGATTGAAAAAGGGGTAGTTGGCCATGGCGAGGATTTCTCCAGTTGAAGGATGAGAGATGATTACTGTTCCCCAATCAGCCTTACTTTTGAGGACGCCTTTTTCCAGTTCCTTTTCAGCAATGTACTGGATTGTCTCATCGATTGTAAGGATTATGTCTTTGCCATCTATTGGTTCTTTTATTGTCTCAAAGCGGTATTCTCTTCTTTTCGCGTCTCTTAAGATGAGACGTTCCCCTTTTTTCCCTTCTAGTACTGAATTGTATTTGTATTCAATCCCGCTTGCTCCAATGTCATCTATGTTTACTCTTCCCAGAATATGGGCAGCGAGTTTGCCTTGCGGATAGAATCTTTTGTTCTCTTCCATAAAATGAATTCCATTCAAGTGGAGTTTTTTTACTTTATCTGCTTTTTCAGAATCGATTTTTCGTTTTACCCAGATGAATGGATCATTTTTAGCAATTCTTGCTTTTATTCTTTGAAGATCTCCACTGGATAAATTTAATACTTTTTTTAGCATCAAGATTGTTTCAAGCTGGAGTTTGTGAGGTTCGCCTTTAAAAGGAGTAAAAAAAACTGATTTTCTCGGGATGCTCCTGGCTAGAATGTTACCTGTCCGGTCATAAATAGTTCCTCTTTTCGGATGGATCACGTACCTATTCTGGTTTTGCTCGACAACTTCAGCTTTCAAGCGAGAATGGTTTATCACTTGAAGTTGAGTGAGGCGGAAGATAAGTAGGCAAATCCAAAGCATGAAAAAAAAGACCAGTATGATGGTTCTTTTCTTGACTTTTTTCTGATACAAACTTCTCATTGGATCTATTTTTAAGGATTATTATTGAAATTTTCGTAAATAATCTGTTCATCTTTTGCAGGATCCATTTTCAGCTCATCTTTGGCGATTTTTTCAACTTTATCAAGAGAAAGAAGGGACGATTTTATTGTTTCCAGTTTTTCAACTTCTTTCTTTAGATTAAGAACTTCTTCCTCCAGTTCTCCCGTTCTATACCCTAAATTGATAGATTCTGTCTGGTGCCAGATGTAAAAGCTTAGAATCAAAATGACAGTTATTATGCAGGATATCCCGATGGCAATTTCTTTTTTGTTATATTTTTTTCTTACCATCTAAATTTTCTCAACGGCTCGTAATTTAGCTGACCTTGCTCTGAAGTTTATGGCAACCTCCTTATCAGAGGGAATGACAGGCTTTTTTGTCAGAATTTTAAGGGAAGGAGGGGAATCATTTGAGGCGGCTAGATGGGCAAAAGTATGTTTTATTATCCTGTCCTCCAACGAATGAAAAGAAATAGCGATGATATGGGCTTTTTTTGGGATTTTTTTTGAGATTCTCTCCAGAAAACTGGAAAGGCTTTTTAATTCCTGATTCAGTTCGATGCGTATGGCTTGAAAGAGTTTTGCTGCGGGATGAATTTTCCCTTTTTGAGGTCTCCATCGGCAGATTTCTTCAACAAGTCGGCGAAGCTGAGTCGTAGTTTCGATTTTTTTTGTTTTTCTTCTGGAGACGATTTCTCGGGCAAGCCTTTTTGCCTGCTTGAGTTCGCCGTATTCTTTGAATATTTGAGCGAGTCTATATTCAGAGTATTTATTGACTATCTTAGAGGCAGTGAATTTATTACGGAAGTCCATCCTCATGTCTAGAGGACCCTCCTGGTTGAAGCTGAACCCTCTTTCTGGAGAATCTAGCTGAAAAGATGAGATTCCCAGATCCAGCAAGATCCCTATTATAGAGGAAAAATCTATATTAAGGTCAGGGAGATACTTGAAGTCTGAGTGATATAGCTCTACCCTGTCTGCATAGGGTTCGAGTTTCTCTTTTGCCTTCAGCAAAGATTTTTCATCGATGTCAAATCCTATTAGCCGGGCATCAGGGTTTCTTTTTAGGATTTCGACAGCGTGCCCGCCTAAGCCAAGAGTACAGTCTACGTAGATGCCTTTTCTTTTTACATCTAGGTAGTTCATGACTTCTTCTACAAGGACTGGGATGTGGACGTTTCCTTTCATTTAGATTTTTCTTTAGACATAAGTTCTGCGATGTTTTCAAAATCTTCATCAGTGAGAGGGCCTTCTTCGAGCATTTCTTCAAGTACAGTTTTGTTCCAGATTTCTAGATGGTTAGAGAGGCCGATGACTTCGACTTCATCTTCGAGTTTTGCCTTTTCCCTTAAAACCTGGTTGATTAGGACACGTCCTTTCGAATCAATCCGATATTTCATCCCTTTGGAATTAACACGAATCAATAATTTTCTGATTGAAGGCCTGAAGTGATAGGCACCTTCACCGGCAATTCCTGTCAAGCTGTTCCAAACTGGAAGAGGGTAGATTTGGATAGCTTCGTCTGTCAGAGAAGTAATGAACAGTTCTTTTCCATATTCCTCTTCTATAGCAATGCGGAATTTTTCGGGTATTTTTATACGGCCGCTCTTATCGAATCGAGCCGGGGAACTTCCTATCAGTGTATTTCCCATTTTATCCCGTTTTGTCCCATTTTTATTAAAATATATTTAAGATATGTCCTAATGTCAAGAAAAAAATACAAAAAAAATCGATTAATTTTATTATTTTCTATAATTTCCTATATATTGTATAAGTTCGAAGAGGAATACTAAATGGGGGACTATAATTAGCAAGGCAATTTATTAATTCGAAAGGATAGGAAGAAGTTAATCTGTTAGTCTGTTAATCTGTTAGTCAGTTAATCAGTTAATCAGTTAATCAGTTAGACTGTTAATCAGTTAGACTGTTAATCAGTTGAATATTTTAATTAAAATAACCGACTAACTGATTAACAGACTAACAGTCTAACCGATTAACAGGTTTTGATGAGTTTTTTGGCGAGTTCGTAATCTTTTTCGGAGACAAGGATTTTTATCTCTCCCAGTCCATCCATAGAAAAGGCATGAACAGATTGGACCACCAGTCCTCTGAAAACACAGGAAATCCCATGACTCTCTAGAAAGCTTTTAATTACTTCAGCTTCGACAGGACCCCAGACTGAGTGGACTTGCTTTAGCTTTGAAATTGGATCCTTTTTTTCCTTTTCTTCTTTATCATTCTCCATAGTTTTAACCTACAAACTCTTTTTTTCTTTCAAAATAATCGGATAAGATTTTTTGATGATCGAACGCAAGCGGAAAATTGATCTCCTCTTTCAAGAACACTCCAATATCCTGAGCATCATCCTGAGCTATGGGTTTGCCGGATGCTTTGGCAATAAAGACTGTTGAAATTGTATGCTTGCGCGGGTCACGCTTTGGATCCGAATATGTAAACATTTGATTCTTTAACTGGATATCGAGTGAGGTTTCTTCCTTGGCCTCTCGAACCGCTGCTTGTTCTAAAGATTCACCATAGTCAACAAAGCCCCCTGGGATAGCCCATCCAAAAGGAGGATTTTTCCTCTTGATAAGTACAATTCCCTGCCGGCCATCCTCTCTTTCTATCTCGATGATGATATCTACTGTTGGATATGGGTTTTTGTGTTTTTTCATGGTATCCTGTTAATCAGTTAGACTGTTAGTCAGTTAGACAGTCAGTCAGTTAGTCGGTTATTTTAATTAAAATATTCAACTGATTAACAGTCTAACTGATTAACAGACCAACCGACTAACCGACAAACATTTAGTCTTTGAATGTGAATTTCTTATCGAGCTTTTCTAACTTATCGACGATACCCCCGTACTCCAGCTCGCTGTATGGAAGCATAGCTGCTCCGGAAAACCCTTGCCGTCTTATGATAATAGCTTTTTCGGATACCTGCATTCTTACATAATCCCAGAAAGGATGATCAAAAACATCGGCTGGTTCTGTAAACTTTCCTTCTTTAACACAGAAAGCTGCTCCGGTTACAACCGGAGGCCCATCAAAATAGGAGATAGAAGTATTAAGCTTGCATGGCATAAGTGGTCCGATGTGACTGCCTCTCATAAAACCTGCGACAAAATGTCCGATTTGAAATGGAGCCAGCACCTCTCCAGTTGCCGGAAACTCTCCTTGAACCCGGATCAATGCTACTGGATCATCTTTTCCTGTGTATTTTCCGGCAATGTTGTGCAGGCGAGTTGTCGAGATCGATGCAGCCTGGTTTCCAGTGTTTCGGGCGTATATGCTTTCTATGACGTATCTTTCATTGTCCCTGAGTAGGGCTGCGATATCATAGATGTCTTCTGGAGCATTGAGGTCAATAATTTTATCTTTTTCTGTATGTTCTACATCGACGATGCGAAAGGTGAAGCCTGCACTCATCTTAGGGCTTAAAATGAGGCCTGCACAGTACATGGGGTCAACAAAGGCAAGGTAGAAAGGGAGATTGTAAGCTCCTGGATCGGTTTTGTCTGCGGCGAAAAAGACAAATGGCTCGTTTGGCCTTTCTTCAAACTCCATCTCTGCTACTGCAGGGCCCATTCCTTTTATGTTTCCGCTGAAGGCATCTTTCAGCAAATCTTGGCCTGCTCCGTAAAGTCCTTGCTCTTTGGCAACGGCTGTGCCGGCAATAAAAGCATCCCAGGCCATCTTATGAATTTTTTCATCTGAAACGCCTCTCTCATGAGTGCATAAAATAGCAATATCATCCCCAGTATGGCTGATATAAGAATCAATTATGATATTTTTGCCATTTTCCTGGACAAAGTTTTTGACCTCGTTTATAAGAGCTTTGCTTGGTATGATGTGGCCGCCTATGCTGCCGATATCTGCTTTTAAGACACTGAGAGTTATTTTCATTTAAACCTCCTAGAAGATATGAATTTGACTGACTAGTTCATTCTAATTATTTTATTCTTGAAATGTCAACTCTTCTGTTCTTCAGTTAATCAGTTAGGCAGTTAGTCAGTTAGACTGTTAATCAGTTGAATATTTTAATTAAAATAACCGACTAACAGACTAACCGACTAACAGAGTTTGCACCTGACTATGATTAGTAAAATCAATATATCTTAGTTAGCTGTTGTCTGTTTTAGATACTTTTGTCCATAATATAGGACAGAAAAAAGACATAAGAACCTTACTTTGGTCTGATTTAATTTGGCACGAAGGTTGCTATAGGTATATAATAGAGATGTAAAAGGAGCAGAGCAAATGAAAAAATTAGTTTTAATCACTTTATTAGTTTTCTTCGTAACAAGTTGTACTACTATCGGAGAGAGGTATACTGGGAAAAGAGTCAGAGTAGAGCCCTCTGCCCGTTATGATCATAGTCCCTACTATGATTATACACCTTACTATGGTTATACACCTTACTATGGTTTCAGTCCCTTTTATTGGACAGGATTCAGTCTGTGGAATCCTTTTTGGTATTATGGATTATTCGGCCATTATTACGGGTACTACGGTGGATATTACGGGGGTTACCCTTATTACGGATACAGAGGATACGGATACAGAGGATACGGCAGGTCAGTAATTACAAAGAGACAGTTGAAGAGTAAGCCTGCAGGGAGAGTCTCAAGGATCAAGACCGGAGGAACCTCTGTAAAAATAAAGAACACGAGGGGAATAAGGTCAACTTCTATAAGATCAGGTTCTGTAGGGTCAAGAATATCTACATCCAGTAGAGGGTCGAGTAGAGGGTCGAGCGGCAGAGGAAAGATAAAGAAATAAATTAGTTGAGTCCGTTTAGACCGTTGAGTCCATTTTAAGATGAATAAGGGACACAACTGACTAAACGGACTCAACTTTTAAAAAGAATATAAAAAATCAGGATTCAATTGATAAAGCATTCCTCACTCAATTTTGGGACAAGCTCCAATTTTGGATAGAAGTCATTAACTTTATATCTAAATTGAGTTATATAAACATGAAAAGATGCTCAGAGGGGCATCAAATAAGAAGCAGTAGTTTTCAGCCTCTTTCTTAAATTCCTCAAGATATTCTGACCTGAGAGGTTTTACAGGCTTAAACCTGTGGGCAAGAGGATTGATGTATGTTCCTCCGCATTTAATCCTGTAGTCCAGATGGGGGCCAGTAGACTCACCTGATGATCCCACATAACCTATGACTTGCCCTCCCTTGACTTTGGACCTTTTTTTTATTCCCTTTGCGTAACTCCTGAGATGAAGATACATGGTTTCGTAATTATTTTTATGACGGATTTTGATCATGCGGCCTGCAGCCCCATTCCAGCCTGTAAAAGTGACTGTCCCATCGGCTGTAGCCTGAACCTCAGTTCCGATCCGTGCTGCATAATCAACTCCATAGTGAGGCCTGAAAACTTTCCTGATGGGATGAAGCCTGCTGTGGCTGAAGCGCGAGGTGATTCTGGCAAACTTGATGGGGGATTTCAGGAATTCCTTTCTTAAGGAATCACCCTTAAAGTTGAAATAATGCCATTCCTTTGTGTCGGGGTATATAAAGCGGAATGCCTGGAATGTTTCTCCTTGATTAGTAAATTCTGCTGCCAGGGTATTTCCATAGCCGACAAATTCGTCCCGAAGATATTTTTTTTCGAAAATAATTTTGAATAAATCCCCTTGGCGAAGATCGGTATAAAAATCGATATCCCATGCAAAAATTTCTGAAATCATGTAGGCAAGAAGTTCTTTTTCGCCTTCCCCTGTCACAGCAGAAGGAAGATTGTCTTTGATAATTCCCCAGATCATCCTGATTTTTATTTCAAAAGGAAATTTTTTTATTTCAGCCTTATATATTCCCTCTTTTTTCTGGATGTAGAGATAGCTCTCATCGTCTAAATCGTACTCCAAAGCGGAGATTTTTCCATCTTGAGAGGAATAGATTCTGATTTCTTGACCTGTTTTTATCTTGGCGAGGTCATAGATAGGTTTTACTTCTTCTCTCATCTGAAGAATATCAGCTGGAGAAAAATTGTGCTGCGCAAGAATATCAGACAGAGTCATTCCTTTTTGAATAGTTTCAATACTTTCCTTCAAAGGTGGAGGAGCCTCTGGGACTTCTTTTTGAGGATTAGGCTCTTTTTCTCTGGTAAGTGGCTTTTCTTTAGGTAAGAAGCTTAATATCAGGAAGAAAGAGAAACAAAGAATAATAAATAAAAGAAGAAGGCGGTTTGGAATTTTCTTCTTTTTGTAGATTTTTATGTAGACTTTCATAAATCCGGAAAGCTTTTAGATATCTAAAATAAGCACAATAATTTATTTAGTTGATTTAGTCAATAAACAATAACTATAGAAAATGAAGTATAGTCCAATAGGCCGGATAATCTTATTGGCTTTCTTTAAGCTTGTCAATGTTTTTAAGATAGCTTTTCACGGAGGCTATTGCCAGTCCGGAAAGCCCTAATACTCCAATTAGATTGGTAAAAACCATCATGCCGTTGAATACATCCCCGATTGACCAGGCAACTTCCACCTTCATCACAGCACCCATGAAAATAACAAGACAAAAAATCCAGCGGAACGGTAATTTTATCCATTTGCCTAAAAGATAGCTGAAAGAAATTTCTCCATAATACGTGACTGCAATCAGGCTGGAATATCCGAAAAGAAAAGAACTTGCAGCAACGATTAATCCGCCTATTTGGGGTAATGCAAGATTAAATGCAGCTGCAGTCATTTCTGTGCTGGTTCCTTGTGTCCAGGCGCCTGTCACTAAGACCGTGAGCGCTGTGAGAGTGCAGATAACAAGTGTATCAATGAACACATCTAGAGAAGCGATAAGACCCTGCCTTACAGGCTCGCTTGTTTTAGCTGTTGCATGGAACACGGCTGCTGTACCTGTTCCTGCTTCATTTGAATATGCACCCCTTGCCAGACCATAGCGGATGGCATTTTTTACTGTCATGCCTGCGATTCCTCCTGTGATGGCAGAAGGCTTAAACGCTCCCACGAAGATGAGTGATAGGGCTTGTGGAATATGTGAGGCAAAAATAATTATTGTAAATAAGGCGCCGAAGATATAGAGGAAAACCATAAAGGGACTCAGAAATTCTGTTACTTTTGCTATGGATTTTATCCCGCCGATTATGGCCAGCCACGTTAGAAAAGCCAAGCCCAGACCAGAAATCCATGGTTCGAGCCCCAGCTGACTTTTTAACACAAGTGCTACTGAATTGGATTGAATAGAAGTGGTTGAAAAAAGAGGTTTGCATCCCATGAAGAAAGCAAATATACCGGCCAGCCATGGTAGGCCCAGTCCTTCTTTTATATAATACATAGGGCCGCCTATTACAGATCCATCAGGCAAAATTCTTTTAAATTTCTGCCCTAAAACAGCTTCAACAATCTTAGTTGCCATACCGAATAGAGCTCCCACCCACATCCAGAACACAGCTCCTGGCCCTCCCATAGCGATGGCTGTACAAACTCCTCCGATATTTCCATTTCCGATGGTGGCAGCTAGAGATGTGGTTAATGCCTGAAAAGGAGAGATGTCTCCTTTCCTTTCTTTTTTGCTTTCTCCGAATTCTTTACGTCCAAGCAGAAGCCGGAAAGAGAGTCCAAAACGGCGAAGTTGTGCAAAACGCAGGCAAATAGTTAAAAACAGACCCACTCCTAAGAGAAGGATAACCGTCTGAGGGCCCCACACTACAGAGCCTAGGAAGCGAATAGAGCGTTCAAATAAGTCCATTTTGTCTATTTTTCAGTTTTGTTTTTTCTTTTTCTTTCGATCTCTTTTTTAACTGGCTTGTGGAGGACTAGAAAATAATAGCCGATAAAGCAGATGATTATTATGCCAAACCTCAAAGTGTTTCCCTGGAACAGGTTGTAGAATGCATATAAAACAGCGCCAATAAGAAGGAACAGATGAAAGAAAGCAAATATCCAATCAGACATCACAGTGATAATAAAATTCCAAATTACAAACATGAAATCAGGGACATGTACCGATTTTCTGAAATCGGTAACGTGTCCCTTGATTTCTGGTGCTTTTTTTTAGAATAGTTTAATTTATCCGGCGTATTGAGATAATTTCTATAGTTTCCCGTGGCACATCACTCTGTCCGCTCCTTGTCATGGTTTTGGCGTTGGCAATGGCATCAACCATATCCATGCCTTCGATAACCTTGCCGAAAACGCAGTACCCAAAACCTTCAGAGCTGTTGTCTCTATGATCTAAAAAGGAATTGTTGACATGGTTGATGAAAAACTGACTGGTGGCACTATCTATTACGGCAGTACGGGCCATGGCAATCGTTCCTCTTTTGTTTTTTAACCCGTTGCCGGCCTCGTTTTTAATGGGCGGCTTGGTCGCTTTTTCCCGGAAATCAGGAGTAAATCCTCCTCCTTGAATCATGAATCCTTTAATCACGCGGTGAAAGATAGTGCTGTCATAGAATTTTTCATCCACATAGGCGAGAAAATTGTTGACGGTAATGGGCGCTTTTTCTGGGTAGAGCTCAATAGTTATATCACCCTTGGTTGTTTTCATGAGGACTTTGTTGACAGTTGCTTTTGCTTCTCCTGGAGAGGAAAATGCAATAATCAACCCCAGGATTGTCATTCCGATAAAAAGATTTTTTAACATGAATGCCTCCTTAAAAAATTTCGGAGATATCGAAAAATCAAGATATCAAAATATATATATCAAATCAATAGAAACAAAACTACACATGCAAGACAGGCAAGACATGAAAATAAGTTATATCCGTTTAGTCCGTTAATTATTTTAATTAAAATAACAGACTAACCGACTAACAGATTAACAGACTAACCGATAATGGATTATGGAATTATTTTGACATTTTTGTTAAAAATAATAGAATCATTAAAAGAAAATAGTTTTTTAAAGGAGAAGAAATGAGAATTAAAAAAGTTGCGAAAATATTCCCTGTATTTCTACTGGCTTTTCTACTTTTTGCCCCAACTCTTTCAGCTCAAGGCCATTTTGAGGTCGGATTTCATTATGGGAGATGGAGTATAAACCTCTTAAAGTCATTGATTGAGGAAGGAATAAGCGATGCTTTTAACAACCAGATTGTAGAAATGATCCAGGATGAACACCCTGATTTAGAAGATGTTGACTACACCTTTGATGTTGATTTTGATTCAAGCGGCAGTAATTATGGTTTTGAAGTCAGGTGGTATCCTGGCGGAGAGAATGGCTCTTTCAGCTTGGGACTATCAGTCGAGAAAACATCCATGACTGTAGAATTGCCAGAGGTATCTGCAAGCATTGAATTTACGGAAGATGCAAATTTTCAGGGTAATGCCAACGGAAAATTTGTAATAAATCCCCTTTCCTTCCATCTGAGTTTTCGCTGGGACATTTTGCCTTCTTCGCGAGTTCATCCTTATATAACCTTTGGGTTTGGTGCGGCAACTGATACGGCTCTTGAAGAGGCGGAATTCAGCTATTATTTTTCAGGAGATTTAGATATTGAAGGAGAAGAATTAGAACATTTTGAGGAAGAGGATTCTAAGACTCTAGAAGAACTCAAAGAGGAACTTGAAGATGAAGGTGAAGAATTCTTTCTCCCAGGCTTCATTCCTTTTATCCAGTTGAATCTCGGGCTTAAAGCCGAGATAACAGAAAATCTTCACTTATTGGTCGATGCAGGAGTCTGGGACGGATTTCTTATCCGGGGAGGGCTTGCTTTCAGGTTTTAAATAACTAAGCAAGACAGGCAAGACAAGAAAATTAGTTATGTCCGTTTGGTCAGTTTAGTCCTTTACGTCCGGAGTGTCATTGCGCGAGCTTCCGAAGGAAGTGTGGCAATCCTCTGTTGCGAGCGAAGCGTGGCAATCATCATTTTTTCGCAGGCATCTAAAATTTCCTTTACTTTTTCCAGATTTATCTTAACATAAAAGAGAAAATATGAAGAGGAGGGAAGTATGAAGAACAAAAAAGTTTTACTGATTCTATTCTCAATAATTTATCTATCTATTTCTTTTTTATCTGCTGTACAGACATTACCCGCAAGGAATACAGATGAGCAAAAGCTTCTTCAAGTCATACATTCTATCTCAAGCCATAAGCTGTTTAATTACGTGAAAGAACTGGCCTCTGATAAATATGCTGGGAGGCTTACAGGAACTGAAGAATATAAAGCCAGTGCTGAATGGGTGGCTACACACTTTAAAGAGTGGGGGATTGCTCCTGCTGGAGATAAAGGCACATATCTTCAAGCCTTTCCCATTCCTTATACATTGGTTTTTAAAGACTGTGAAGTATATCTTCAAGTTCCCTATAAGAAATCAACAATAAAAAAATACTACCGCTATGAAGACGAGTTCATTCCGGGTTCCACTTCAGGTTCGGGCGAAGTGACTGCTGAGGTAATTTATGTGGGGTACGGCATCACGGCTCCTGAGCTTGGTTACGATGAGTACAAAGGAGTCGATGTTAAAGGTAAGATCCTTTTGATGGAAAGAGAGGTTCCGGTTTCACCTAACAAAGACCCGGAGCTTTTCAAGAAATGGCGCCCTTATTCTTTCCATCAGTATAAACTGGAGAATGCTGTGGCCCACGGTGCCAGAGGAATGCTCTATAACTATGGTCCCATTGGAAATCCCAATAACTCATACTCTGAAGATTTTATATACTCCCATGTGGGGAATGTAGTTGTTGCGGATATTTTTTCCGGAACCGGAAGAGAGCACAAAGCCGTTGTTGATAAAATCCAGAAGACATTAAAGCCTCAGTCCTTTGCAACAGGAAAAATCTTTACTGTAAAGAATACGACCGAACACCATCCCGAAGGTATAGGCTATAATGTTATAGGAATTCTTGAAGGTTCTGACCCCGAACTCAAAGATGGAGTGATTATCCTGGGAGGCCATCTGGACCATCTCGGTCGCTGCTATGAAATAATGCCTGGAGCCAATGATAATGCTTCGTCAGTTTCGGTTATTTTGGGGATTGCAGAGGCCTTGGCTAATAGCCCTGTAAAACTCCGACGCTCTGTGATGTTCCTATGTTTTGGTGCAGAAGAACAAGGAATTGTTGGCTCAAAATCTTACCTGGAAAATCCCTTTTTTCCCCTGGAAAAAACTGCTGCTTTCATAAACATGGACGGCGTAGGCTGCGGGGATAAATTAAGCGTTGCAGCTGCAAAGAATTATCCTGAATTATGGGAATTTATCCGAAAAGCCAACGAAAAATATATTCACCGCATCATCAATCCTCGTTACTTTGCCAACATTGCCCGTCCAAGACTGGATGCTGCCAGGTTCATGTGGAAAGGCGTTCCCACCATATCGTTCAGTGCTTATGGATCTCGCTCATACTACCATCTCCCCAAAGATAATATTGACACCATCACTCCAGAGATTCTTGAAGACCTGGCCCAGCTCCTTTTTTTGGCTGTGCTGGATATGGCCAATCAAGATTCACTTGATTTCAGAAAATAAGAACGCGAAAAATGAGATTTCATATTCCGACCAGGATTATTTTTAGTGCTGGATCAATTTTCCAGCTTAAGGAGACTGTTGAGAAGGAACTTAAAGCCTTGATCCCTTTTCTTGTCACGGATAAGGGAATTAAGGAATCAGGCATTGCGGATAAAGTGTTGTCCCAGCTCGGGGATATTCCTGTGTTTGATGAGGTTGAGCAAAATCCTAAGCATTTAACAATTAACAGGGCAGGAGAGATTGTCCGCAAACTAAAGCCGGATCTTATAATCGGCCTGGGAGGAGGGAGCTCTCTGGACGCAGCCAAAGCCATTGCTTTGCTTGCAGCAAATACGGGCAGCATAGAGGATTACGAGGGAAAAGGGAAGTATAAGGTTCCTCCTCTCCCAGTTTTGGCTATCCCCACAACCTGCGGTACTGGAAGCGAGGTGACATGGGTCTCTGTAGTGACGCATACTGAACGGATGTTCAAGATGAGCATAAAGGGGCCTCAGATGTTTCCTGCTGTTGCTCTTGTGGATCCTGATTTGCTTGCTACTCTGCCTCCACCCTTGGTTGCCTCAACCGGCTTGGATGCTCTCACCCATGCAATAGAGGCTTACACTGTGAAACCTGCAACATTTATCACCGACATTTTTGCTTTTGAAGGTCTTCGAAATATTTTTCAATCTCTTGAGGATGCCTATGAAGATATTAGAGGCAATAAAGAGGCAAGAAAAAGGATAATGATGGGCAGTATGCTTGCCGGAATGGCTTTCGGCAACAGCGATGTCGGCGCGGTACACTGTATAGCTGAAGCTGTAGGCTCCCTTTATGATACTCCTCATGGAGTAGCGAATTCGATTTTTCTTCCTTATGTGATGGAGTTTAATCTTCCTGTTTCTTCCAATCGGTATGCAGAAATAGCACGCCTTGTTGGAATCGATGAAGAAGATAATAATGCAGCAGCTCAGAAACTCATTCAAAAGATTAAAGATTTATCTAGGGCCTTAAGCATTCCCTCTTTCAAAGACATTGGAATTAAAAAGAGTCAGTTTCCTGAAATAGCTCAAAAATCTTTCCAAAACAACTCCAATCCCTCAAATCCCAGAGAAGCAGATGCAGAAGATTATTTGGAAATTCTTAAAAAAGCATTTATCAGTTAAGTCAGTTAGTCAGTTAATCAGTTTGTCAGTTAGTCGGTTAGACTGTTAATCGGTTGGTCGTCTTCCTGTCTCCCAGTCTTTCCTTTTATATATAAAACAGGAGGAGATTGCCACGCTTCGCTCGCAACAGAGGATTGCCACACTCCCTCCGGTCGTTCGCAATGACACACCAGACGTAAAGGACTTAACTGACCAAACGGACATAACTAATTTTCTTGTCTTGCCAGCTTAGCGCTGCCTTGCCTGCCCAACAGGGCATTGTCTTGCCAAGCATATTGTCTTGCTTTTATTATTATCTGAGTCACTGAGCTACTGTGTCACTGAGACACTGGTTTATACAAACCAGATAAACTAGATAAACAGTGTTTGGATTCTGTGAAAAGGTTGCCTGTCGCCCTTATTTTTGTTATAAGCTTTTTTCAGGGAAATGTACACTCACTCAATTTGGATAGGAGCCCAAATTTTTAAAGAAAAAATAAGAGGAGGAATTTCAATGTATCGAAGAATAAATTTGAGAATCACCTGGGTGTTTGTTTTGTTTTTGGGTATTATTCTGGTCAGTCAGGCTACAGAAAGCGAGCAAAAAAAAGCTCTGACTTTTCAGGATGTCATGAAGTTTAAAGAAATACGCAATCCGGTGATTTCCGAGGACGGTTTATGGGTAACATACAGTTCCCAGCCTGACAGGGGAGATGGAGAAGTAGTGGTTTATGGAATCAAAAAAGGGAAAGTTTTTACAGTTGAGCGAGGAAGCAGTCCTGTTATCTCTAAAAATTCCCGTTGGGTAGCAATGGCGGTTAAGCCAAAAGCCGTAGAGCTAGAAAAAGCAAAAAAGAAAAAGCCCAAACAAGGAATAGCACTTCTAGAAACCACAACTGGTAATGTTGCTCACTTTGAAAAAGTAAAAAGTTTCGCTTTTTCAGATGACTCGAAATGGTTTGCCTATCTTAAGTTCAAAGAAGAAGAAAAGCCCATGGAGGCAGAAAAGAAACCTTCAGAAGAAAAAGAAGAGTCAGCTCCAGAAGATGAAAAAAAGAAAAAAATAGGGAGTGCTATGGTTCTCCGCTGTTTGGACTCAGGTAAGGAGATTCAAATTCCATCTGTCCTTTCGTGTGCCTTTGCCAGTTCCTCGAAGTATCTGGCTTATGTTGTGGCATGCACTGAGGGCAAGGATAACGGTCTCTATTATGTTGATCTCACTCATGAAACTTTGCCGAAGGCTCCTGTTGTAAAAAAAGAAAATGGGAGCTTTGCCAGCCTCGCCTGGACAAAAAAAGGAAGCAAACTGGCTTTCTTGTCAAACTCAGAGGGTAGAGAGAATGATGATGGCTCTTCTTTTTCTCTTTGGATATGGGAAGGGAAAACGAAAAAAACAATTCAGGCTGTCTCTGAAGAAGATGTCCCAGATGGTTGGATTGTCCCTGAGAAAAACCAGGTTTCGTGGAGTCAAGATAATAATCGCTTATTTTTTGGGATTAAACCCAAAGATCTTCTCGATACAGAAAAGAAAGATAAAGGCGAGAAGAAAGAAGAGGAGGCAATAGACCTTTATGATACGGAAAAAATCCTAGAGAAAAGAGAAGTCGATGTCTGGCACTGGAATGACCCTTTTATCATTACTCACCAGAAAAACATGTGGCCGCGCGTTAAAGACCAGACATACTTGGTTGTTTATAACCTGGATTCGAAGCGTTTCTTTCAGCTTGCTGATAAAAACGTGCCTCGTGTTCAGCAAAACGAAAATCCCAACTTTGCCCTGGGCTTTTCCGATGTACCCTATCGGAAAGAAGTCACATGGTATGGAAGACTAAATGATGTTTATCTGGTTAGTCTTAATGACGGCTCACGCAGGAAAGTTGTATCACGCCTTGAAGATCGTTCCTCTCTTTCTCCGAACGGGCGTTATGTAGTCTATTATAAGGAAAAGCACTGGCATCTCTTTGATGGAAAGACAGGAACGTTTCGAAACCTGACAGAGCGACTGGATCTACCCTTTTTCGACGAAGACCATGACTATCCCAGCAGGGAGCCTGGATACGGAGTGGCAGGCTGGGTGAAGGATGATAAAGCCGTTCTGATCTATGACAAATACGATATCTGGCAGTTCTCGACAAAAACCGGCAAGGCAGTGAATATTACTGGAGGAAAAGGACGCCAGAATGAGGTCATTTTTCGCACTCTTCGGCTGGATCCTGAGAAACGCTTTTTAAAAGATAACGAGCAGGTCTTGCTTTCTGCATACCATAACATGGATAAACATTATGGTTTTTATGCCTGCAGGGTTGGAAAATCTGGCGTAAAGAAACTTTTAGAGGAGAAGAAGCGGTTCAGGTTTTTAGCGAAAGCAAAGAAGGTGGATGTCTTGATATACACGAGAGAAAGCTTTAAGGAATTTCCTGACATATGGGTTACTGACCTGAAATTTTCCGCCCCTAATAAGATTTCAGATGTAAACCCGCAAATCGAAGAATTTGCCTGGGGCAGCGCTGAGCTTGTTGAATGGAACAGCACAGACGGTATCCCACTTCAAGGTGTTCTCATAAAGCCAGGGAATTATGAACCTGGAAAGCGATATCCTGTAATCGTCTATTTTTACCGTTTTTTCTCCCAACGGCTCTATGAGTTTAACCAGATGAAAGTAAACCATCGTCCGAATTTTCCATTTTATACCAGTAATGGCTACGTGATATTCCTTCCAGATATTCGGTTTGAGGTTGGTCATCCTGGATTTGCGTCTACAAAATGCCTTGTGCCAGGCGTCCAGAAGTTAATAGATATGGGAGTTGCCGACCCAAATGCCATAGGACTTCACGGCCATTCATGGAGCGGCTATCAAACCGCTTTTGTTATAACCCAGACAAACATATTTGCTGCAGCCATAGCCGGGGCGCCTGTCTCCAACATGACCAGTGCCTACAGTGGAATTCGCTGGGGATCAGGTCTTGCCCGGCAGTTTCAGTACGAAAAATCTCAGAGCCGGATTGGGGGAAGTCTCTGGGAATACCCTGAACTCTATATCGAGAATTCCCCTGTTTTCTTCGCAAACAGAATCCATACGCCCTTGCTCATCATGTTTGGGGACGAAGATGGCGCTGTTCCCTGGTACCAGGGGATCGAGCTCTACCTGGCCATGCGCCGCCTTGAGAAAGACTGTATTTTTCTCCAGTACCGCGGAGAACCCCATCATCCTCAAAAATATCCGAATAAACTCGATTATTCCATCAAAATGAAGGAGTATTTTGACCACTATCTCAAGGGTATGCCTGCGCCTGATTGGATCA
>DAOVDU010000097.1 GCA_030669305.1 Candidatus Aminicenantota bacterium | reverse complement strand
CATCTTGTTTGCGGCCCTGTACTGCATGTATCGGGTGACGACTTTGGTGGCATTTCCGAATTCAACCCTGAAAAAGAGGAAGTTTTTGATGATATCGAGGAGAGTATCCGGAGAGAGCATTTCAATCTGAGAATCGATCGAGTCTATGCCTTCCTCTCGCCATTCATGTACTTTTACCTCTTCCTGCCAGGGAACTACAGGAAAATACCGGGCTTCGCTTTCTGCGGCAACTCCGAGTTGTATATATTTGTAGAGCTCAGGAACGAGTCTTTCGTAGTCCTTTATCTGACTGTAAGCATTCAGCCAGCTCTCAGATATGTTCGCAGGATTTTTGCATTCCACATTGGCCACGGGGATACCATTGATATAGAGGACAATATCTGTTCTAATCCTTTCTCTCCCCTGATATGAGGCCTGCCTTGTGGCTATGAGCTCGTTATTTTTGACCTTCTTAAAGTCAAAGAGCTGAATAGACTCAACTATCTTCTCTTTTTCAAATTTCACTGGAATGCCGAACTTGTAGAAGTTTAAAATCTTTTTAGCCCCTTCAATGCCTGAAGATGCGAGTTTTAACTCGTTGATAACTTTGTTAAGCTCTTCGTCTCCTAGACCAGTCTCTTTGTTGATTCTCTTTAAGGCACGCACCAGGTTAGGAATGAGCAGAGGCTCCTCGAGAGTCTCTCTTTCGAGTTCATCAGCAGGGACAAACTTCCAGTTTTTTTCTATAAGTTTCTGGATAATGTAATCTTCCACAAGCCGTTTCTCTGTAAATCCCATTTTAAGAGTCCAGCTTAACCCTCTTTCTCCCTGTCAGGAGGTCATTCATCAAACCTTTTTTTATCCTTTCGATCTTTCCTTTTCTTTTTCTTAACATTTCCAGCCTGCTGTCAACAGTACTCAAGATCTCAGCAATTTTTTGCTGTTCGGATAGGGGAGGGAGAGGGAGCTTTAAATTTCTCACTTGACAAATATTTACTCTTGGTCTTGTAGAGCCTATAGTTTCTTTCTTTAACTGATAAACACATATAGAAGAATTTAAGATATATTCAACAAAATATTTTATGGCTTTTTCGGGTGAAACTCTTATTCTGACGACATCTGCTACAACAATCCCTTCTTTCAAGAAATCTGGTACAATACAAGCCTTCCCTATAGGATCTCCAAGCTTTGCTAAAACTATATCTCCTGCCCTGAAAGAATGATAACTCAACTCTTTGGACTTTTCAGGGGAGATATATTTAATATCTTTCTTAATAAATTGATTTCTCTCTATATTTTGCAACCTAATTATAGGGGCCCCTTCTTGTCTATAATCACATACTTTTAAGTTAGAACCAAATGGCCCAGCAACAATATTATTATCTTTCTCTGCTAAATCTGTTAATTTTAATAACTCCCACTCCTTCGGTATCGTCCCAATCTCCGTATCCTTGAATTCTTTATGCCCGATGCCCTGGGTTAACAGCTCCTGCATCAAGCCCTTTTTCATTCTCTGAGTCTTCTTTATAGCTTCATCAACCTTCTCAATCGCCTCATCAACAGTCATAAGAATCTCAGCAATTTTTTGTTGTTCGGGGAAAGGTGGGATGGGGAGTTTTAGAGAATGAACTAATTCTCTTTTAAGACCAGGTACAACATCAGATAAATTGAGCTTTGGCAAGTTTAACTTTATTAATGCATAAAATAGCCATTTTAAGTCGATGTCTTTTACTAATGTCTTTACATAATAAGTAGTATCGATTGGCCAAAAATCTGATTTTATTCTAGAAATAGCTCCAATTGTTCCTTTTCTGCCGATGACTAAACCTGGGCCTTTTACTAAAGCTTTATGGTGATATCCGACTATTCCTGCAGAACCAATAACAGGATATATGCCCTCTAATCTTGCTCTTTCGGGAAGTCCTTTACCGTATTCTAATGATAATAAAGCATCTAACCTTAACAGCTCCCATTCTATCGGAATTTTTCCTGTCTCTGTTAATTTATATTCTTCTTGCTTTCGCATTTTTAACTTTTTTTATATTCGCATTCGAAATTTCTTCCCTGAAATATGTTCAGCATATCTTAAATATTTCTAATTCATTTGACCCAATTATGACCCAATTCTTGTGTCATATATCTGTAGGTGCTCTTCTTCAATAAAGACCCCTTTATGGCCCAATAACATAAAATACGCTTCTTCCTTTGCCCATTATTTTTAAAAACCTTTTTTCTAATAGGTCAGATAAATCTCGCTTTGCTGTTTCTCTCGATATTTTATTTAATTTAACATATTCCTTATTTGTTATCCTTCCTCTCTCATTAATGTAATCCAATGCTTTCTGCTGTCTATCATTTAACATTGATAAATCAATTCTTTTTTATCCATTTCTGGCTCCTCGTTTTTTAGCTTAAATCCTGATTTCAGCTTTAATAATCGCCAACCTAATCGCCAACCTAATCGCCAACCTCTATTCAAGAATATAGTGAAATGCCCTTCCTTTCCCTTTTCTGGTTACAACGCCTAGTTCTAAAAGCTTGGATATTTCTTTTCGCACTGCCTCATCCGATAATCCAAAGATATCTCTCATCTCTCTATTAGTAATTGCCCCCTTATCAACTATCCACTCCACAATCTTCATCTGTCTCTCTGTAAGGGCAATCTGCATTTTTTCTTTAAGTATTTTAATGTCTTTGCTTAACCCTAAAACTTTATTCTTTACATCGTTAATGCTGACAGCAATCCCTTTCGTAAAGTACTCCAGCCATCCAGTTAAATCGAGTGTCTTCTGATCTACGCTTTTTAATGCTGCATAATAAGCTCGCCTGTCATGATCGTAATAGTCATCCAGAGCAAAGAATCTTTTAACATCAAAACCTCTCTCATAGAAAACCAGAGAAGCCATGATTCTTGCGGTTCTTCCGTTTCCATCAATGAAGGGATGAATTCTAACGAGTTCATAATGCGTTATTCCGGCGTGAATTACAGGATCGAGTCCATCCACACCTGATGAATTGAACCAATCGAAGAAGTCATTAATCAATTCAGTAACCTGTTCTGTTGGAGGAGGCATAAAAATAACCTCTCCGGTGTATCTACTGCCCACAAATACCTGGCGGTCACGAAATATTCCTTCATCTTCTGGGTTCTCCAGAGTCTCCTTAGTTACAATTTTATGAATCTCCAGCAAGTCTCTTGGCATAAAGGGAGTTCTCTGAGCAAACTCAGGCACTCTTTCCAATGCCTCAAGATAATTGAGAACTTCCTGTTTATCCTTCCTTCTGACCATGATGTCCCGGCCCTTTGCAAGAGCTCTGACTTCTTCAAGAGAAAGCGGATTGCCCTCAATAGCTGTGGATGAATGAGCGCTTCTAATAAGAGCTTCTTTTCTTAGTGAGACCTCCCATTTGGGAATGAGGGACGAATTCAGGATAATTGTTCTTGCTTCGGCAATAAGAGTAAGATTTTTGACAATCTTATTCGTATAGTTAAAGTTTGGGCTATACATTATTCTTCTCCCCACAATTCTTTGAGATAGTCTTCAATCTTTTCTTCAATCTCCAGAGATTCCTCTTCAAGCTGGCGCAAGTCTTTCCATTCTTTAGTAACATCAATTTCCTCAATTTCCTCTTCCGGAAAAACATAGAGGGTGACATTGAGGTTGTAATCATTTGCTTTTATCTTCTCCAGATCAATGGCCTTGGAGAATCCATCCTCTTCCTTGAACTCTCTGGAAGCTTTGACTATTTTTTTTATATGTTTCTCTCCAAGTTGTTTGAGCTTTCGGACTTCGGGGTGCTGCTGGAATTCTTTGCTGGCATTGATAAAAAGAACTTTTTCTCTCCTTTCTTTTGGTTTATTTTGATTGAGAATCAATACAGCCCCGGGTGCTCCTGTGTTATAAAAGAGTTTTTCTGGAAGAAGGATAATTGCTTCTACCAGGTCTGCATTTACAACTCCGGCCCTTATGGGCTTTTCTCTTCCTCCTCTGAAGAGGCAGCCGTTATCTATTACAATGCCGACCCTTCCAGTTTCCTCATCAGCAGAACCCAACATGTGTTCAATCCAGGCCCAATCTGCAGACTGCCTTGGAGTGAACCCAAAGCTGAATCTCTCTCTCCAAAACTCTCCTTTCTTCAGTATTTCCTCATCGTAGCCATCCTGATTCCAGGGAGGATTGGCTATGACAACATTAAATTTTTTCAATTTTTCTGCAGCTTTGAATTTGGGGTAGAGGAGTGTATCCCCGAGAGCTAATTGGGCATTCCTAATATCATGGATATAAAGGTTCATCTTTGATAATGCCAGTGTTTTGTGGTTGGCTTCCTGGCCAGAAAGAAAAAGCTTTCCTGCCTCATCCCTGCCATGCTCGTTTTCAACATGTTGATAGGCAGCTATAAGCATTCCACCAGAGCCGCAGGCAGGGTCATAGACGCTTTCATTAGGTTCTGGATTGAGGATTTTTACAAGGAGCTTGATGACTTCTCTTGGAGTATAAACCTCTCCTTCTTTGGCTTTTTGAGGAGCAAAATATTTTAAAATCCACTCATAGGCATCACCAAGCAGGTCTGGCGAGACATAATGTAGCGGCCTGGCGCTGAAGAGTTCAATAAGCTGCCTTAATATCTCCACATTCTCCCTGTTGGTCGTGAACTGGACAAAATCCACATTTTCAAAGACATCTTTGAGCTCCGGATTTCGATCGGCCAGTATTTTCATGGCTTTGGAGAAGTTCTCGGGTAATCTTGCCGGGTCCTTTCTGATGTTTTCCCAGAGGAGCTCTTCTGAAATATCAAAATCATGATAGATGGAATTTTTTGCTTCTTCTGCTGCTTCTTTTTCACTCAATCCATCTGAAACAGCTTCTTTATAAGCATTCTCGTATTCCATATCCCACTTGTCGCTTATCCTTTTGTAAAAAAGAAGGACCAGGATAAAACTGTAATCGACCCTTGTCCGTATTAGGTCTGCAGCACCTTTAAGGAGGTTTTCAAGATCAGCACGTGTAAGCTTATTTTTGTCAATCGAAAGCGTTTCTGAAATAATATCTTCCCTGCTTCTTAACTTATATATCCTCTTCCTTGCATCTTCAGGATCAAATTCCGTTTCAAGCCAACCTCTTTTCCTAAGTTCTGAAAGAAAGACATTGATCTGCCTTTCACTGTCATGCATTTTTTCTTTAAGGGCAGCAGCCGCATCATCAAAGCGGAAAGTCGAATCCTGGAAAGATTCCCATAAAATTTCGTGTCTCTTTTCAAGCCAGGCTGGGATCATAAGTTATCTCCACTTAAATTAATTATACAAGTTATTATTTATATTACTTATATAATAAGGTAAGATTATTCAAACGTCAAGTAAATTTCATGAAAAATTATTCTAAATGATGGCACCTTGGAGAACGTCCCCTTTTGTGCAGTGCATCATTCCATAGAGGGAATGTTTGCCATCAGGCAGGGACGCTGGAAGATGATTGAGGGACGGGGTTCTGGGGGATGGACTAAAGGAGGAGAAGACGATCTGGCTCCTGGTCAATTGTATGACCTTGTCGAAGATTACAGTGAAACCACGAATCTCTACCTTGAAAGGCCGGACCCTATTCTTAGATTAAAAATCTCTTTTCTGCTCCACTCTAGCCAATATCTAATTGCACGTTCTCGAATAAAACGCCAATAATTATCAGTTAATAGCCCGTGTTGTTTAATTCCCTGTTTTATATCTTTTTCAGCTATATCCCAATAATCCTCTTTTAATTGAAGGCTTATTGTAGTATTTTTAAAAGTAAAAATTGCCTTTGGTATAGGAGGCAAATCTTTAGATATAGAAATAGTTCCATGTCCTAGAGTTGCTCCTGTGCTTACCTGCAAACCATCATTAAGACAACTGATAGGCGGCTGGCTACCCGCATAAGAAACTACTAATAATTCATCAAGTCCAACGTTAAAATATTCTCTTGCTCTTAGTCCCATCTTTGCTCCAATAATTGAGTAAATTCCTAAATGGTCGTGAAATTCATTTGTCAAAACAACAATTTTCCATTCTTTTTTTCCATGTTTTTCAATTATTCGGTTCATAAACTGGCTTATATCCTCCCTGAATAAATAGGCAGCATTTGGAAATTGTTTAAAAACAACACTCCTGTCTTCGTTATCGCAAGATAGAATTTCAATAATTTTCTCTTCAATTTTGTCTGATTTTAAAAAACGGATGATACTATGATTGGGATACTCTTCAATTATTTCTCTCTCAGACAACTCTGGATAAAGTAGATACAAGGCAACCAAATCGTCCCAAAGTCCTAAGTGGCCAATGTTAATAAGTTGATAAACTTCATTCTGGCGATGAGATTTTGCAATTTTTTGAGCATAAGTTGTTTTTATGTTTTCTATAGATCGCAATAATTTTTCAGTAAACACAATTTCCTTACCATCTAAATTGCTCACAACATTTACTGTGATATTCTCACTCAAAATATAATCAGCTGCTTTTTTATCAAATTCATAATTTGTTCCTGAATTGGGATGAATATTATCATTATACCAAACAATTCTTTCTACATCTTCTTTTATTGCCGGTTTAACACGAAAAGCTTCTGCAAGATTAGTCAATGAGCCCAAACAGATTACTGTTACAGGTTTCTCCTCTTTTTCAATCGAGGATATAATCAGATCAGAAGCAGTTTTTTTATCATTCGTTTCAACAAGACTTTC
>DAOVDU010000033.1 GCA_030669305.1 Candidatus Aminicenantota bacterium | reverse complement strand
ATTATCTGAGTCACTGTATTATTGAGTAACTGGTTCAGACAAACCAGATAAACCATATAAACGGAATAAACTGAATTTGGGAGCTAGGCTATTCCCCAAAGCCTTTTCTAATCATGAAAAAAGAGACTATTCCCTCTGTTAAACTGTTCTTGATCTCTTTCAAAAAATGTGCTATTATTTTTACTAAATAATAAGCTAACTTTCACTAACAGCTTAATTCTTGGAGAAAAAAATGAACAGGAAGCTTATACGACCTAATTTTTCTGAATACAAAGAAAAAATGAGCCGCGAATCTTCGAAAAGGAAGCTACACCCTTCCTATGAAACATTTGCTGAGAATTACTACTATCTTAAACAGATGAACAAAAAGACTCTTATGGCAGTTGTTATGTTGGACGGAGAGACAATCGAAGGATGCATTGAATGGTATGATAAAAACTGTTTAAAACTCAATAGAGATAATGATCCCAATCTATTAATCTACAAGAAATGCATTAAGTATCTCTATAAACTTGATGATGGGAAAGAAACTAAAAAAGGCAAAAGGCCCCAAAAACCAACCTCAAAAACTAAAAAATGATCCCTCCCAAGATTGGAATTACGCTTGGGGACCCCGGTGGAATCGGACCTGAAATAACCTTAAAGGCTCTTGTTTCAGAAAATTCCCTTCCCAGAGCAAATTACATCATCTTTGGTTCAAGGTTTGTGATTGAGCAAGAGATAAATACTTTGGGTTTTGATTTAGATATTCCATCGTTAAATAAAACAAAAAAAGCCATATTGCCGCCATATTCTCTCTATGAAATTGGACCCTCTTCAAAAACCTTGAAAAAGGGGGCTCCCTCCACAGAAAACGGAAAGGCATCTTTTCTCTTTTTCGAGGAGGCTGTAAATAAAGCAAGAAAAGGAACTATACAGGCCATAGTCACAGCACCTATATCCAAACATTCCTGGAAGATGGCAGGAATCACATGGGCGGGTCATACAGACTATCTCAGCCAGATTTATCCACAAATTATCATGTCCTTCTGGTCAGAAGAGCTAAAAGTTGCTCTCTTTACTCACCATATCCCTTTAAACGAAGCACTTAAAAAGATAAAAAAGAAAGCTTTGCTTGATTTTTTTCTTCTTCTCCATAAGAACATCAACAAAGTTTATACAAAAAGATATCAATTTCTTGTATCAGGACTAAATCCTCACGCTGGAGAAGAAGGCCTTATGGGATCGGAAGAAGAGGAAGAAATTATTCCAGCTATAGAGAGCGCTAAAAAAGAGGGAGTACCTATCAGCGGGCCTTTCCCTCCTGATACAATTTTCCGGGAAGCCTTAAACAGACCGGACAAAATAGTCATTGCTCTCTACCATGATCAAGGACTCATCCCTTTCAAACTCAAAGCCTTTGACAATGGAATCAACGTGACTCTAGGCCTTCCTTTTATCAGGACCTCCCCAGATCACGGCACAGCCTTCGACATCGCCGGCAAAGGGGTAGCCAATCACAAGAGCATGGTCGAAGCCATCAGATTCGCCCACAAGTTAGTGCCATTTTTTTAGCTCGGCCCTCATCTCCCTATCTCGATCCCTCTCTCTTATTATTTCTCTTTTCTGGTATGCCCTCTTGCCCTTGGCAAGGGAGATTTCAACCTTAACTTTCCCCTTATCGTTTATCAGAACTTTTGTAGGAACAAGTGTGAAGCCTTTTTCTTTGATCTTTCCAGTCAATCGCTTGATCTCTCTCCTGTGAAGTAATAGTTTTCTCTCTCTTATTGGGTCATGATTGAATCTGTTTGCAGCCTCGTAATGGCTTATATGGCAATTAAGAAGAAAGACCTCTCCTGCCTTAATCTCGGCATAACTTTCTTTCAAGCTAATTTTTCCTTCCCTTATCGACTTTACTTCGCTCCCAAGAAGGGAAATACCCGCCTCATGGCTTTCCAGAATTTCATAGTTAAAAAAAGCTTTTTTATTCTTGGCGATGACTCTCATCTTCAGCCTCCTCTCCAGACCGGTTTAACATAACCCTTAATAAATTTATGCGACGCTTGCTCATCTTTTCAACAACAAATTTATGGCCTCTAAATTCCAAAATATCCCCTTCCTTAGGAATCCTTCCGAATTCATTGAGGAAAAAGCCAGCTAAAGTGGTGTATTCTCCTTTTTCGGGCAAATCAATAGAAATTCTCTGATTGACATCTTTTATGGAAGCATTTCCTCTAACAACATAAACATTTTCCTCGACCTGGCTAAAGTACTCTTCAGCTTTGACATCATATTCATCCTGAATTTCTCCGACTATTTCTTCGATAATATCCTCAAGGGTAACAATTCCCTCCATGTTTCCGAATTCATCCACGACAAAAACAAGATGATTAGCAGTCTCTTGCATCTGGAGCAGTACTTTCTCTAAAGAAGCTGATTCTGGAACAAAAAACGGCTTTCTCAAGAGGGTGTATATATTAAGTTCTTTATTATCAACAATATAAGGGATAATATCTTTAGCATGGATGAGCCCTTCAATGTTATCCATTTGACCTCGGTAGACAGGGAATCTGGAAAATCCTTCCGTAAGAATCAAATCCAATATTTGGTCGAGAGAGGCTCCTATCTCTATGGCTTTGACTTGTGGGCGAGGAACCATGATTTCTCTGACGGAGCGAGAACCTATATCCAGAACGCCTGAAATCATCCTCTTCCGAAGAGAAGACATCCCTTTAATCCCCATTGCCAGCAAAACTTTTATTTCTTCCTCATTAAGTGTACGACTTAATCCGAGCATTTTCTTCTGGGATGATGGAAAGATCATACGAGAAATAAATGTAAAAAACTTTACCAGAGGATAAAAGACTATGATAAAAAATCTTATAATATGAACAAACAGAAAAGAAACCTTAATAGGGTTATGAGCAGCATATGTTTTAGGAGTAATTTCAGAGAGAATAAGAATCATGAAAGTTGTTACTATTGTTGCAAATAATACGGCTTGATTCTTATCTGGAATAAATGAGACAAAGATAAAAGTAGCCACAGAGGCTGCCGCTGTATTGACCAAAGTATTACCAATTAGTATGGTAGCCAGAAGGCTGTCGACCCTCGCTAACATTTTCCGAACAAGCTTTGCTCTTCTGGAGCCCTTCTTTTCTAAAAAATCAATTTTAAATGGGCTGGATGCAATAAAGGCAGTTTCGGATGAAGAAAAGAAAGCACTTAGAAGAAGAAACAGGAAAAAAAGTATAAGGGCAGGAAATAGCATATTTTGAAAGCTATGAATCTACACGAGGGCTGACATTTCTAAAGCAAAGAGATAACATGTCAAACACTCTTTTTTCAATCTCTGAGGAGGGACTAGAGGAAACTTCTGATATCTCTGAAACAACAAGTTCTTTTGCTTTTTCCATCATTTTTTTCTCGCGGAAAGAAAGAGGCTTAATTAAATTGAGATAAAAAAGACTTTTCAAGACAAGAACAACATCGATCATTACCCCACTTTTCATAAGATCGAGGTGCTCTTTGTATCTTCCCTTCCAGTTCATCGTCACATCTACTCCACCATTTCTCATAAAGTCAAAAATTTTCTCTACAGAAGCTTCAGAGACAGGCCTCCTTATTCCAATTTCTTTGGCATTCGAATAAGGGACCAAAACCAACGTATTATTAGAAAGAATTCTCACATGATAAATCTTAAAATTTTGCCCAAAATAACTTTCATCCTGAATATCTTCTATAACGCCAAGGCCCTGATTTGGATAGATGATTGTATCACCAATATTGAATGAATCCATTTTTGAGTTATTATAACCTATAAATGAATAATAGTCAAATCTACGAATCCGGTGTTAGCATCTCTATATCAGCGTTTAAGAAATTGATGCTCAAACTTGACAGATTAAAGCAGTTTTATTAACATACTCTCTCTTAAGGAAAAAAAGCACACAGAGAAGATGAAAAGAACGTTCCAGCCAAACAGAAGAAAAAGAAAAAAAAACCATGGCTTTCTGGTCCGCATGAGAACTAAGGGTGGTCAGCACGTTATCCAGAACAGACGACAAAAAGGCAGAAAAAAACTCGCTGTTTAATGCATGAAATCCTTAGCCCTCAAGAGAGGATAAAAAAGAAAAGAGATTTTTTATTAATTTACAGAAGAGGGAAGCGTTACAGAGGAAAATATCTTATCCTCATTTATCTCCCCAATGATTTAAAGTTTTCAAGAATGGCTGTTGTTACCAGTAAAAAAATCGGAAATGCAGTCAAAAGAAATAAAATAAAGAGATGGATTAGGACTTTATACCGTAGGAACAAAAAGTTGCTGAAAAACTCTTTAGATCTTATCATTATCTCTAAAAAAGAAATCCAGGAGGCATCGTGGCTTGCACTTAAAGAAGAATACCTCACAGCCATTAAATCCATTAGCCAAAAAAATCAAACCGGATGAAAAGTTTTGTTCTATTCTTAATCAAAGCCTACAAGGCGCTTATATCTCCGCTCCTTGGTAATCACTGCCGTTTCTATCCGACATGTTCGACATATGCCTACGAAGCCATAAAAAAATACGGTTTGACCAAAGGAATATTTTTAGTATTTAAACGGCTCCTCAAGTGTCATCCGTTTCATCCAGGAGGAGTTGATCCCATCCCTTAAAGGATTTATGAATGGAAAAAAGATTAATACTGGCAATAGTCCTTTCATTTTTGGTTTTATTTCTCTATCAAGCTCTTTTCGTTAAGAAAGAACCCCCACAAGAGCCCATCTCGGAAACTGCCGTAGAGATGGAGAAGAAACCAGAGCAAGAGATTATCCAAAAAGATACTCTTACCCCTTTAGAGCCTCCAGAAGATAAGGTTTTTCAACCGATCTCTGATCAAGCCGAAGAACAAATCATTATCGACACTTCATTGTTTCAAGCTGTATGGAGCAATAAAGGAGCTATATTAAAGAGCTGGAAACTCAAAAAACATAAAGACGAGAATAAAGAGGACCTTGAACTCATCTCCATTCATTCTGCAGAGATGAATAAATATCCATTTTTACTAAACACAGAAGATCCAAGCTTCGATAACATAATCAACAATTCCCTCTATAAATCCTCTAAATACAAATTGGAATTAAAAGAAGGCCAAAGAGGAGAGATGCGGTTCGATTATGCTGATGAAAAGGGGACTAGAGCCGAGAAAATATTTACCTTTGAAGGCGGGAAATATGAGTTTGATACTCAGATTAATGTCTGGAAAAATGGACAGAGAGTTGAGCCCCGTCTTGCCTGGGGACCAGGTTTTGGTAATCCGTCCCCTGAAGCTCAAAAACAAAGGTTTGGAAGCGGGAGCGGCATTGCTGTTTATTCTGCCGGCAAAGTTTTTCGACACCAAGAAAGAAAATATAATCCAGAAAAGAATTTCTATAACTTCGTAAATTGGGTAGCCTATGAAGATAATTACTTTACAGTTCTTTTTCTCACTTCGCCCCAAAAGACAAGCGCAGCTTTCTTGAAAGAAGAAAAAGATCAAGCTTCTTTCTATTTTCTCTCTCTAAACTATCCCCAAAAGGCTTTGATTGGCCCAAAAGATATCGATGTCCTGAGTGAATTTGGATATGATACAAAAAAATTGATAAAATTCGGTCTCTTCGGATTTATCGCCGAGATTCTCCTGAAAGCCATTAAATCAATCCATAATGTTATTCCAAACTGGGGACTTTGTATCATCATCCTTACCTTTATCACCAAAATTCTCTTTTTCCCTTTAACCTACAGCAGCACTCGTTCCATGTCAAAAATGCAAGATCTACAGCCTAAGATAAAAGCCTTGAGAGCGAAATACAAGAAAGCCAAACAGGACATCGGTCAGCGGCGTAAAATGAACGAAGAAATTATGAAGCTTTACAAGGAGAATGGCGTCAACCCGGTCGGAGGCTGTCTTCCCATGCTCATTCAGCTGCCAATTTTCTGGGGGTTTTTCCGGCTGTTGATGATATCCATTGAATTCCGGCATAGCCCTTTTATTCTCTGGATAACAGACCTCTCGGTAAAAGATCCATATTATGTAACCCCCATCCTGATGGGAATCACACAATTTATCAATCAAAAAATGACTCCTACATCCGCCGATCCCACTCAGCAAAGGATGATGCTCATCATGCCAGTCGTCATGACCATCTTTTTTATGAATTTTCAAAGCGGGCTTGTCCTTTACTGGCTAACCAGTAACGTCCTCCAAATTGGCCAGCAATACATCATGAATCGCATCAAGCATAAAAAAATGAGAGAAGCTCATGGAAAAAAAAGAAGAAAAAAATAGTCAACAAGAAGAATTTAAGGGAAGAAATCTAGAAGATGCGATCAGCCTTGCTGAACACGTTCTCAAACTTCCGCGCTCACAGCTAAGCTACGAAATTATCGCCGAGAAAACAAAGCTTTTCGGGATAAAGAGAAAAGAAATCGTTATCCGTGCTTGGCCAAAAAAAGCATCAGAAGAATATATTTCCTCAAAATTTCTTGATAATCTTCTCTCCTGTTTTCCCCTTGATATTAAGTATCATATTAAGAAAAAAAACGACATGACCTATTTTATTTTTGAAGGAACAGATAAGTATCTTCTTCTCAGGGAAAATGGCTCTCTTCTGCTGGCATTTCAGCATCTGCTCAATAAAATCTCCCCTCGAAAAGTTCAGACTGACTGCGATTTTTACAGGAAAAGAAAAGAACAGGAACTGAAGGAGCATACCCAGCAAATTGCGCATCAGGTTCAAGAAACGGGAAGGAATGAGGTATTGGATTTTATGAATCCTTATGAGAGAAGGATCGTCCACATCGCAGCAAATCAAATCCCTGGAATCACAACAGAAAGTATCGGAGATGGATTCTTGAAAAGAATAAAAATTTACCCTATAAAGTAACCATAGATAATATATAGATTATATCGGAATAATAATAAACCAAGCAGGCAAGACAAGGTAAAAAAGAAAAAAAATGGGTGAACTCCTGAAACTCTTTACTGTTTACCTAAATATATTTATTATATACAGGTTATGGTTGAAGATACGATCATTGCGATTTCCACGCCTATTGGCTATAGCGGACTGGGTGTCGTGCGCCTCAGTGGAAAAAGATCTCTTCATATTGCTAAAAAGATTTTCAAGCCAAATAAAGACAAAGGAAAAATCCCGACTCGGAGTCCTGTCCTGGGAAATCTTTATGACTTTGAACACAAAGAATTCTTTGAAGAAGCTTATCTGACTTTTTTCCCAGAGCCAAATACTTATACCAGGGAAGACATCGTTGAGATTAGCTGCCATGGAAGTCCTGTAATCCTCGAGGAAGTTGTCAGGCTCGGGGTAAAGTCCGGAGCAAGGCATGCCAATCCTGGAGAATTCACTCTCAGAGCCTATCTAAATGGAAGGATTGATATAATCCAGGCAGAAGCCATCAATGATATCATCAAAGCTTCTTCTTTGAAGCAGGCAAAAATATCCTTTAAACAGCTTGATGGGATTCTTTCTAAAAAAATCTTATCCCTCCGGAATCAGATCGTCCATCTTTTGTCTCAAATCGAAGCCAGCATTGAGTTTCCCGATGAGCGGTTAAGAATTTCGCGAAATAAAATCGTAAAAACCATGAAAAACATAAGTCACACGGTAAAAAGGCTTATTGAAAGTTATGATCTAGGAAAAACCCTCACCGAAGGGCTGATATTGGCCATTATAGGAAGGGCAAACGTGGGAAAATCAACGCTATTTAATTCCCTTCTCAAAAAGGATAGAGCCATCGTGACCCCTTATCCTGGTACTACCAGAGATTATCTGAGAGAAAAAATGAAAACAAAAGATTCCATTTTTACCCTGATCGACATGGCTGGTATCGAGAATGCTGTTCATCCAGTAGAAAAGGAAGGGATAAGGAGAGGAAAGAAGTTGGCTTACGAGGCCGACGGTATACTCCTCCTCCTAGATGCCTCCCAAAAAGAATCCCATGAAGATTATAAATTAATTGAAAAATTTAGAAACAAAAAGACCATCCTTCTCTTCAACAAAAATGACCTCCCTCAAAAAATGAATATAGAAAAAATTAGAAAAATTGAGAGAAACTTCCCATCTCTGAAGATATCCGCGTTAAAAGGAACAAACCTTGGGAAGTTAAAAGTAATGATACATGAGCTCTTTGTGCCCGCTCAGGAACAGGATGAAGGGATTATCCTTCATCTCCGGCAAAAACTTCTTCTTGAAGATATCCTCGCCTGCCTGGTAGAAGGGAAGCACCTTATTGGAGAAGGTTATCCTGAAGAAATATGTGCAGAGGAAATCCGAAAAACAATCCCCTTAATCGGCCAGCTCACAGGTGACATTCGAGTGGATGAAATCATTGAGAATATATTCAGCCGATTCTGTATTGGAAAATAACAAAATGGAAATACAAAATCCGAAGCACGAAATCCGAAATTCGAAACAAATCCTAAATTCAAATGCTCAAATTATCAAAACTGAGAACAAAGTAAGGAGTTAGGAGTTAGGAGCAAAATATACTAATTCCTGTTTACTCCTTACTACTTACTCCTTACTTTTCACTTTATTATGGTCATTTGGATTTCAAATTTTAAAAAACTATGAGAAAATATGATCCAACAAAAAAGTTGTTGCTCGTGCAATTTAAATCAGAGCTGAAAAAATGAACTTTTTTAATGAATATGACGTAATTGTTGTGGGCGCAGGCCATGCAGGTTGCGAAGCTGCCCATGCTGCAAGCGCAATGGGCCTTGAAACCTGCCTTATCACGATTCATCTTGAAAGCATCGCGCAGATGTCTTGCAATCCAGCCATTGGCGGCCTTGCCAAAGGTCATTTAGTCAGGGAAATAGATGCCCTAGGAGGACTCATGGGTCTCCTTGCTGATGAGACTGGCATCCAGTTCAGGCTTCTAAATCGAAGTCGAGGAGGAGCTGTCCAGGCGCCAAGGGCGCAATCTGACAAGGCTGTCTACAGGTTAACCATGAAAAACTGGCTGGAAAATCTTCCGAAATTAACGCTCTTTCAAGCAATTGTCACTGGAATCCTCATAAAAAATGGCAGGGCATATGGAGTTATGACTTTGGAAGGGAATAGACTGCTAGCAAAGTCTGTTATCATCACACCCGGAACTTTCTTAAACGGACTTATCCATATAGGGCTTAAAAGCTATTCTGCAGGAAGGGCTAATGAGCCAGCTTCCCAAGAATTGAGCGAATATTTAAAAAAACTAGGACTCAAGATATTTCGCCTGAAAACAGGAACACCCATGCGGCTCCACAAAGACACCATCGACTGGAGCAGGTTTAAAGCCCAACCTGGTGATGAAAACCCCGTTCCTTTCTCTTTCCGAACCAAAAAAGACCTCGAAAACAAAATCGTCTGCCATATCGGCCACACAAACTCTAAAACTCATGAAATCATCAATAAAAGCCTAGACAAATCTCCTCTTTTTAGCGGAAAAATAAGAGGCGTCGGGATTCGATACTGTCCATCTATCGAGGATAAAGTTGTCAAATTTCCTCATCACAAAAGGCATCAATTCTTTCTTGAACCAGAAGGCCTGGATACTGCAGAAATCTATGTCAACGGCATCTCTTCCAGCCTTCCTCTCGAAGTTCAAAGGGATATCCTTAAAAGCATACCAGGCCTAGACGAGGCAAAAATTCTGAGGCCTGCTTATGGCATTGAGTATGATGCTGTGATTCCAACCCAACTTCAGCCCACTTTAGAAACAAGATCAATAAAAAATTTGTACCTGGCCGGCCAAGTCAATGGGACCTCAGGCTACGAAGAGGCTGCTGCCCAAGGATTAATGGCAGGTATAAATGCTGCCTTAAAAATAAAAAAGAGAGAGCCGTTCATCCTTCGCAGGGATGAAGCATATATAGCTGTACTTATCGACGACCTCATATCTAAGGGTGTTGAAGAACCTTACCGCCTCTTTACATCCCGTGCCGAATACAGGCTTTTCCTGAGAATAGACAATGCAGATAAGCGTCTTATCAAATATGGCTACAAATTTGGGCTTATTAAAGAAAAAGACTATGAAGCTTACCTTCGCAAGCTGGAGAGGACAAATAGAGTGATGCATTTCCTAATAAAGGAAAAAATTAGGACAGAAGACAAAGATACAATCTCTCTCAAAGATTTCCTAAAAAAGCCTGAAGTAAGGTTTAAAAATGTGTTAGAATATAAAAAACCTGAACTTAGTTTATCAGATGAAGAAGTTAGATATATCGAGTCAGAGGTAAAATACGAAGGCTATCTAAAAAAGCAGGCGAAAGAAATTGCCCGAATCATAAAAATTGACAAAGAAAAGATCCCAGAAAACATTGAATTTAAAAAAATATCTGGGTTAACTAGGGAAGTGATAGAAAAACTTGAAAAATACAGTCCAAAAACAATAGGAGAAGCGAAAAAAATTCCAAGCATAACACCAGCAGCCATTGTGAATCTGCATATTTATATTAACCTGAAAAAAAAGAAAAATCAGAGCATAAAAATGTTTCACGTGAAACATTAAAAAACAATGAATAAAATAATTGCCATAGCCAACCAAAAAGGAGGGGTCGGAAAAACAACAACAGCAATTAACCTTTCTGCTTCATTAGCCCTAAAAAACTGGCGTACTCTCATTGTGGATTTCGACCCTCAAGGGATGGCTACAATAGGTTTGGGAAAAACAAAAGAAAAACAAAAAGGAATATACCAGGCTCTAATGAACGGCACGTATATGATGGATCTCATTCTGCCTACCGAACTCGATAATCTCTACATCTGTCCTTGCTCCCCTGAATTATCAGGCTTCGAAGCAGAAATTTTTTCTGAAGAAAAGAGGGAAAAGAAACTCCAAGATTCAATAAATAATATAAAAAAATATTTTAACTTTATCTTTATTGATTGTCCTCCTTCCCTCAGTTTCTTAACGATAAATGCTCTTACGGCTGCAGATTCTGTGCTCATTCCTGTTCAATGCGAATTTTTTTGCATGGAAGGCATCGCTGACCTTTTCCGGACCCTGGATGAGGTGCGCACCTATCTAAATCCCACTCTTACTATCGAAGGCATTGTCCTCACCATGTTCGATGAACGAACAAACCTTTCCAAACAGGTCGCAGAAGAAATCCGTCAGTCTCTCAGAAAAATTATTTACGAAGTCATTATTCCTCGTACAGTCAAGCTTGCCGAGGCCCCCAGTTTTGGCAAGCCCATTCTCCTTTATGATATAAAATCGAAAGGAGCTCAATCCTATTTAAATTTAGCAAGGGAGATACTAAATAAATGAAAAAGAAAGCATTGGGTAAGGGCTTGAAAGCTTTCTTACCAGAAGATTATGCCATTTTAAAAGAAGAGAGATATGCCGAACTTGATATTGATCAGCTCAAACCAAATCCTCTCCAGCCAAGGATGAAATTCAATCAGGATTCCCTTGATGAGCTGGCTCGTTCGATTAAGGAATCTGGAGTTCTTCAGCCTATACTTGTTGTTCCAGCAGGAAATCATTACAAAATAATCGTGGGAGAGAGGAGGTGGCGTGCTGCTCAAAAAATTGGGCTGAAAACAATTCCTGTTATCATCCGTACCATCCCAAAAGAGCGACAAATCGAAGCCTCGCTTGTTGAAAACCTACAAAGGGAAGATCTTAATCCTTTAGAAATTGCCTTGGCCTATCAAAAACTGATTAAAGAGCTGAATTATACCCAACAGGAAGTTGGCGAGAAGGTAGGTAAAGATAGGGCGTCAGTGGCCAACTACGTTCGTCTCCTAAAACTTCCTGATGAGATTCAGGATATGCTGGGAGAGGGCAAAATCTCCATGGGACATGCACGGGCTCTGATCAACCTCGAAAACGCTGAGAAACAAGTTTATATTTCTCGTCAGATTGTACAAAAAAATCTTTCCGTGCGCGATGTAGAAAATAAAATAAATAGACTCAAGCTTAAGCCTCCAAGCGAGCAAGGCCGGGCACCTGATCCTGACCTATTAGCTCTTCAAGAAGAATTTATTAAACTCTTTGGAACAAAGGTTTCCATCTCTGGAAATCAGAATAAAGGAATTGTGAAACTTTATTATTATTCAATGGATGACTTAAACAGTCTCTATGAAAAAATCAAAGGAGTGAAGAAATGAAAGAGAAGAGAAAAGAAATCGAAGAGAGCAAAATCACTGGATTCTTTGATAAAGATACAGAAATCAAAGGAGATCTGAGTTTTAAAGGTTCATTCCGAATCGACGGACGTTTCAAAGGAAAAATAGACTCCAGTTCCATGCTTATCATTGGTGATAACGGAAAAGTGGAAGCAGACATCAAGATTGGCTATATCATCATCAACGGTGAAATTAAGGGTAACATTCAAGCCGCAGAAAAGGTTGAAGTAAACGCCAACGGACGAGTCATCGGTACGATCATTTCTCCTAAATTGATTATAGAGGAAGGGGCTTATCTTGAGGCAAACTGTCAGACAACTGATAAAGTGCCCCAAGAACCACCGGTAAAATCACTGGCTGAAGAAAAAAAGATTAATTCAGGAATCCAGCCTTGAAACTAGCCACTGGAATTATCCCAGCCAGATACGATTCAAAACGGTTTCCAGGGAAACATTTAGCTGTAATTCTGGGAAAATCTATTATCCAAAGAGTATATGAACAGGCACAAACAGCGAATCTTTTACAGCGAATCATCATTGCAACTGACGATGAAAGAATCTTTCAGGCTTCCCAAGCTTTCGGAGCTGAAGTCTTGATGACTTCTCCTCTTCACAATTCTGGCACAGAGAGAGCGGCTGAAATTGCTGAAAAAATAAACACCCCTATAATCATCAACATCCAGGGAGACGAGCCTCTTCTTAGAGGCAAGATGATAGATGATCTTGTCATAGCCCTCCAGGATGAAACCATCCCAATGGCCACGCTTGCAGCCAAGGTGAAGGATCTGAGCCTTATTAACGAGAAAAATATTGTCAAAGCAGTTCTAGATAAAAATGGTTTCGCGCTTTATTTCTCCCGTTCGCCTCTTCCTTTTCAGGCCTCAGATTATTTCTGGCAGCACATCGGAATTTACGGATATCAAAGAGATTTCTTATTAAAGTTCCGTCAATTATCCGCCTCTAGGCTCGAAACAACGGAAAAGCTAGAACAGCTCAGAGTTCTTGAGAACGGCTACAAGATAAAAATTATCGAAACCTCGTCTCCAACCTTGAGTGTTAACACGCCTCAGGATATAATCAGGATTGAAAATATTTTAAAACAAAGAACAAATGACTAAATTTATATTTGTCACTGGCGGAGTTATTTCTGCTTTAGGAAAAGGAATTGCCGCCGCTTCTATGGGAATGCTTCTCGAGAGTCATGGTTATAAAATTACTCTGCAAAAACTTGACCCCTACCTGAATGTTGATCCCGGAACCATGAGCCCCTTCCAACATGGTGAGGTTTACGTCACAGATGATGGATCTGAAACGGATCTCGACCTGGGACACTATGAACGGTTCACTTCCACAAAAACAACTCAAGCTCATAACTGGACAACCGGTAAAATTTACGATTCAATATTAAGAAAAGAACGCAGAGGAAAATACCTCGGGAAAACAGTTCAGGTAATCCCTCATGTTACAGACGAAATAAAACGTGCTTTTTATGCTGTGGCCGAGGGCAATGATATTGTCATCGTTGAAATAGGCGGAACTGTGGGTGACATTGAAAGCCTTCCGTTTCTTGAAGCCACACGACAAATGAGACTTTCCTTAGGTAAAGAAAACACTCTTTTCATTCACCTAACATTAGTTCCTTATGTCAAAACCTCTGGAGAGCTTAAAACAAAGCCCACCCAGCACAGCGTAAAAGAACTGCGCGCCATAGGAATTCAACCTGATATTATTCTCTGCCGGACAGACAGATTCCTCAGCAAGGATATAAAAGCAAAAATATCCCTCTTTACCAATGTTCCCTTAGAAGCAGTTATTACTGCCAAAGACGTGGATAATATTTACGAAATTCCTCTGGGCTTTGCAAAAGAGGGCTTGGACCTCATCATCCTTAAGGAATTGAAGCTTCCCCCAAAAAAAAGGCGGCTCACACAATGGAAAAAAATGGTGAATAGGATGAAAACTCCCCGAGATGAAGTCCGCATCGCTCTGATAGGGAAGTATGCAGGACTTCAGGATTCTTATATGAGTCTAAAGCAGGCTTTAGACCACGCAGGTACGGCACACCAGCTAAAAGTCAACATATCATGGATAGAAGCAGAAGAATTGGAGACGAGAAAAGCTGAAAAAGTATTAAAAGATGCAGATGGAATTCTTGTACCGGGTGGGTTTGGCATCAGAGGGATCGAAGGAAAAATCAATGCCGTTTCCTTTGCTCGAAAGAATAAAATCCCGTTTTTCGGTATCTGCTTGGGCATGCAATGTGCAACCATCGAGTTTGCCAGAAATGTAGCCTCTCTCCCAGGCGCTAACAGTTCAGAGTTTAATCCTAAAACTCCACACAAGATTTTCTTTAAATGGAGAGAGCTGAAAGGAGTACAAGATCTTGGTGGAACCATGAGGTTAGGTCAGTTTTTATGCCGCCTGGAAAAAGGCTCTTTCGCAGAAAAGGCGTATGGCAGATTAAATGTTTATGAGCGGCACCGCCACCGCTATGAATTTAACCCCCAATATGAAGAAACCTTGAGCAAAGCAGGCCTTTTCATCTCTGGGAAAAATCCTGACTATAATCTAGTAGAAATCGTGGAGATCAGGAACCACCCCTGGTTTCTGGGCTGCCAGTTCCATCCAGAGTTTAAATCCAAGCCTGTAAAGTTTCATCCCCTTTTTAAGGCCTTTATTGGAGCAAGTTATGTCTATCGTTCCAAAAGAAATAAAAATCAACAACAAGTTTAAAATAGGCGGATCCAATCCCCTTTTTCTGATTGGTGGGCCGTGCGTTATCGAAAGCCAGGAACATACCTTCCTAATGGCAAAGGAAATAAAAAAAATATGCGAAGACCTGCAAATATCTTTTATCTTTAAGGCATCTTACGATAAAGCCAACCGCTCTTCCATAAAGTCTTACAGAGGGCCAGGCTTTGAGCGAGGATTAGATATACTTAAAAATATAAAAACCGATCTTGATATACCTGTTCTTTCCGATGTGCATGAAACAAACCAAATCGAGAAAGCCGCCCATGTCTTGGACGTTATCCAAATACCCGCCTTCCTCTGCCGCCAGACAGACTTAGTTGTTGAAGCTGCTAGAGCACAAAAACCTTTAAATATAAAAAAGGGTCAGTTCCTCTCTCCTTATGAAATAAAAAACATTGTGGATAAGGCCCTCAGCCAGGGAAACGAGAACATCATTCTCACAGAAAGAGGAACTTCCTTCGGCTACAACAACCTCGTTTTTGATGTTCGTTCCATACCGATTATGAAGAGATTGGGCTTTCCTGTTGTTATTGATGCTTCTCATAGCATTCAAAAACCTGGAGGAGAGGGAACCTCCTCTGGAGGAGAGGCTGAATTTATTCCCTTTATAGCCAAGGCAGGAATAAGCGTGGGTGCAGATGGCGTTTTTCTTGAAGTTCACGACAATCCCCCTCAAGCCCTATCAGATAGCCATAATTCATTAATATTAAATAAGTTACATGGGTTGTTGAATTCGCTTGTGCGGCTAAGAAAACTATAAATATGAATAACAACCTCTATTAATGTATAATACAGCGATATGAAAAAAGAAGAGATAATTCAAACCGGGAAAAATGTCCTGGAGATAGAGGCCAAAGCAGTCAATTCTCTATCTTCCAGGCTTGATGAGAACTTTGCAAAAGCAGTCGAGATTCTTTCAAAAACAAAATCACGAGTCATTGTTACAGGAATAGGAAAATCAGGCCTTATTGGTCGCAAGATCGCCGCTACCCTGGCAAGCTGCGGCACACCTGCTATGTTTATCCATCCTGCTGAAGCGGGCCATGGCGACCTCGGGATGATCGTAAAAGAAGATATTCTTATCGCTATCTCTTACAGCGGAGAAACAAGAGAGATTGTCGATCTTCTTGATTTTTCAAAAAGAATCGGGATAAAGCTCATAGGCATCACGGGAAATAAAAATTCAAAATTGGCTAAATACAGCGATATTGTTTTAGATGCAAAGGTTGAGAAGGAAGCAGAACCAAGTGGCCTGGTCCCGACAGCGAGTTCCACTGCTGCCTTAGCCATGGGAGATGCAATCGCCATCGCTCTTATGAAGGAAAAGGAATTTGGAGAGCAAGATTTTGCATTTTTTCATCCTAAGGGACAAGCAGGAAAAAAACTCATCAAAGTTAAAAACCTCATGCATAAAGGAAAACAGATTCCATATGTTTCTGAAAGCACACCTATGAAAGATGTTCTTAAAGAGATGTCTACGAAAAAAATGGGGCTGACCTGTGTGATCGATTCAGAGGAAAGGCTTGTAGGAATCATAACAGACGGAGATTTGAGACGAATGATTCAAAAATACGGGGATAGCTTGCTGGAAAAAACAGCCCAAGACTGTATGTCTCCCAATCCAATCAACATTGACAAAGAAGACTTAGCCACAAAAGCCCTTAACCTTATGGAAGAAAATAAAATTACCTCCCTGATTATCAAGAATAAAAGGGGGAAAATAGAGGGAATCATCCATCTCCATGATTTATGGCGAACAGAGATGTTCTGATGAAAGAAAAAGAGCGTGCAGAAAAAATCAAAATGATTCTTATGGATGTAGACGGCACTCTTACTGACGGGTCCCTTATCATCTTTCCTGACGGGGAAGAGCTAAAATCCTATAATGTGAAAGATGGATTAGGAATTTTCCTTGCTCACTTAGCAGGCATGAAAACTGGTATCATAACAGGAAAAACTTCAAAATCTCTTGAAAAGCGGGCAGAAAAACTGAAAATCAAGGAGCTTTATCAGGGAATCCTGGATAAAAAAAAGGTCTTGCACGAAATCCTTGATAAAAACAGCCTTGACCTCCAAGATGTTGCCTATATAGGAGATGACTTAGGAGACCTTGAGGTTATCAAATCTGTCGGCCTGGCAGCAGCTGTGGCGGATGCACATTCAGAGATTAAGAAACACAGCCATTTCATTTGCTCCAATCCAGGGGGAAAAGGAGCTGTGCGAGAGTTTATCGAATTTATTCTCAAAGCTCAAGACAAGTGGCATGTAATAGAAAAAAACATCAATAATCTAATGCACACAAAGGATTAATACCAGTGAAATATGCTAGTAATGGCAATATAATGAAGAACTGTTACAAGTTGTTAATTACTCCTTACTCCTCACTCCTTACTCCTTACTAAATCAGGAGGAAAAAGTGAAACTCAAACCTGAAATTTTCAGGCAGTACGACATAAGAGGCATTGTGGATAAAGACCTGACTCCAGAAACCGTTGAATTACTGGGAAAAGGAATAGGCTCCTACTTCCGGAGGCAAAAAAGAAGAGTGGTTGCGTTGGGAAGAGACTGCAGACTCAGCTCCCCTGCCTTTTCTGAAGCGATGACTAGAGGTTTACTATCTACAGGATGCAGTATCATAGATTTAGGCATCATTCCTACACCACTCCTCTATTTCGCCATCTATTACAAAGAAATAGAGGCTGGCGTCGTGATCACCGGATCTCACAATCCTCCAGAGTATAACGGATTTAAAATGATGGTCGGGGAAGAGACTCTTTATGGAGAGGCCATTCAAGATATATCCTTGATAATTAAAAATAAAGATTTCATAAAGCAAGAAATAGGTTCGAAAAAAAGCTACAACATCGTCCCGGAATACCATGAATATGTTGTGAACAACATAAATCTTCAAAAAAAGTTAAAAGTAGTTGTGGATGCGGGTAATGGGACTGCCGGCGTTGTCGCTGTCCCCATTTTCAGAAAACTTGGATGTGAGGTAATAGAGCTCTTCTGCGATATGGACGGGAATTTTCCCAACCATCATCCAGACCCAACGCTTCCAGAAGCCCTTGAACATTTGATCAAAAAAGTCGCAGAATCCAAAGCTAATTTAGGACTTTCCTATGATGGAGACGCTGACAGGATTGGGGTTATCGATGATGAGGGAAATATTATCTGGGGGGATCAGCTTATGATCATCTTCTCCCGGGATATTCTCCCCTCTAATCCCGGAGCCCCTGTGATTTCTGAAGTAAAGGCCTCCAAGCTTCTCTATGAGGAAATCAAAAAACTGGGCGGACGGCCTATCATGTGGAAAACAGGCCATTCCTTGATCAAGAAAAAAATAAGGGAAGAAAATGCCCTGCTTGCAGGTGAGATGAGCGGCCACATCTTCTTTGCGGACAGATTTTTCGGGTTTGACGACGCAATTTATTCCTCAGCACGTCTTCTGGAAATTCTCTCTCACTCTGAAAGAAAGCTCTCTCAAATGCTTTCCGACCTTCCAAAAACTTACTATACCCCTGAAATTAGAATCTATGCCTCTGATGAAGTAAAATTCAAAATTGTCGACGCAGTTAAAAAAGAGCTTTCCCTAAAGCATCCTACCATCGACATAGACGGCGTGAGGGCTGAATTTCCAAAAGGATGGGCTCTAGTGCGTGCGTCCAATACTCAGGAAGCCCTTGTCCTGCGCTTTGAGGCTGATACAAAAGAAGACCTTGAGGCTATAAAAAAAGAAGTCGAAAAAACAGTTGAAAACGCCATAAAAAGGTTAGAACGCACTTGAGTTTCTTTATGGGCCTTGCAGCTTTTATCTCGTCACTTGCGATATAAATTCTTTATTTAGGTGAGAAAAATGGATATTCGTGCAGTAATCATGGCCGGTGGTGTCGGAACACGTTTCTGGCCCTTGAGCCGAAAGAAAAGACCAAAGCAGTTTCTGCCAATCATAAGTGATAACACAATGATCGAGGAAACTGTCAACCGCCTTCTGCCTCGAGTTTCCTCCTCCAATATCTATACAATTGCTAATCCTGAGCAGACTCAGGTCATAAAAAGGCGCTTCACAAATCTGCCAGAAGAAAATCTTCTGATCGAACCTCAGGGAAAAAACACAGCACCTTCCTTGATTCTGGCTACAGCCAAAATCTACCTCCAAAACCCACAGTCCGTGGTGGCAGCACTTCCCGCAGACCACCTCATAAGGGATTCAGCTCTGTTCCTTAAAAAGCTTGAGGCTGGAGCAGCTGCTGCCGCAGAAGGAGAACACCTGGTTACTTTTGGTATTCCCCCTGATTATCCAGCAACAGGATACGGCTATATCAATTTTTCGTTAAAACCTCCCTCCGAAATTTTGGGAGAAAATTTTTACCCCGTAGAAAAATTCAAGGAAAAACCCGATTATGAACAGGCCAAGGAATTTCTAAGAGCAGGGAACTACTTCTGGAACTCCGGGATGTATATCTGGCGAGCTGAAGTCTTCGCTCGAAAACTAGAGCTGTATGCACCCGTGATGTTCTCATACTGGAATAAGGTTCTTGAAGCCTTGAAATATAACAATGAAGCTCAAATACAAAAGATTTTTGATGTAATTCCTTCCATATCTATTGACTACGCCCTGATGGAAAATGCAAAAGGCGTACTGATGTGTGAGGGGAATTTCGGGTGGTCAGACGTGGGAGCATGGTCTGCATTAGCCGATATTTGGGATAAGGATGAGAGCGGGAATGCGTTAAGAGGAGAAAACATAATCATAGATTCTGAAAACTGTCTCCTATACAATCCCAACAAGATCACAGCACTTGTCGGAGTAAAGGACCTCATTGTCGTGGATACGGAAGACGCCCTCCTTATCTGCCGCAAAGACCAGGATCAGAAAGTGAAAAATATTGTGGAAATTATTAAGAAAAAAGGCAAAAGTGAATACTTATAGAATTCCCCGTTGAGTTCTTTGATGCTCTTTAAAAAAAATTACCTATTGACTATATGATTATAAAAAAGTGAAATATCTATGAAAAATTGAGGTGAAATGGAAACCAAAGAAAAGACAGAATTAAAAGTCACTGTTGATAAAAGACATATTGTTTCCATCGGTGAACGTCTCTACACTGAAAGCGTCGAGCTCATCAGAGAGCTTGTAAACAATGCCTATGACGCTGATGCAACCGAAGTATATATAGAAATCACCCCTGAAAGGATTGAAATCAAGGATAATGGCTCTGGCATGGACCTTGAAGGGTTAAAACAGTATTTCAACATCGGTTCAGAGGAGAAAATCATTCACTCCCGCTCTCCCAAAATGGGCAGAGCGAGAATCGGGCAGTTTGGCATAGGAAAATTTGCTTCCCTTGCCGCTGCATCGCGTTTTGAAGTCATTACACAAAACAAAGATTTTTCCGCCAGAGTGACCTTCGACAAAAAAGCCTGGAAAGAGGCAAAGGATACATGGCACCTTCCTTTGGAAATTCTCGAGCCTGACCTTAAAAAGGGAGATGGGACTATTGTTGTTCTTTCCGATCTCTCTAAAACATTCGAACTCGATGAGGCTGAAAAAAAATTAATGGAGGGGGTTCCCCTTAAAGCCCCTGACTTTGCTGTTTATCTGAACAACCGGCGCCTTTTTCCAAGGAGCCTTATAGGCCAGAGGATTCCCATCTTGGAGGGGAGCAAATACGGGCTTGTCTCAGGAGAGATTGTCATAACCCCGACCTCCATGGCCTCAGTTAAGGATTTGGGAATCGACGTTAAAGTAAAGGGCGTTACAGTAAAAAAAGACCTTTTTGGGATGGAAACATGGGGAAAGGTTGTAGCCAGAATAAAGGGAGAAATCAATGCAGATTTTCTTCTGATTACAAGCGACCGGTCCAACTTTGTAACTGACTCAGACGAATATCAGGAATTCCTCAAAATCATGGGAAAGATCGTAAGTGTTATCAAGAAGACTCTGGGAAAAGAAGCAGACCGCAGGGCAGACCAAAGGGCCGGCCGTGCCGTAAAAGAGGCCCTGCAGAGAATCCACAAAGCATTAGCCCAAAACCCGGATTTATCTCCCTTTGGCCCGATCCCATACGGTGAAAAGGGAGGGATTGGAGGAGGAGCAGTTGCTGAAGGCGGAAAGAAAAAAGGAGAAGATGAATCTAAGACTGTGGTACAAAAAGAGGAGGAAAAACAGAAACCAAAGACAAAAAGAAGACGCCATCCGCTTGTAAAAAAAATCACCCCAAATGCAATCGTTCGAAGGATGAGGATGGGAGAAAGCAGTGTTTCTGTCTGCCTCGATTTTTTTGGGGAATCAGGGCCTGAGTGTTTTTCAGAGGGAAATGTTGTCTATATCAACCGCGACTATCCGCTTTTCAAAAGAGAATCCAAGAGATCTGCCACCTATACGATGTATGTAGCCCGCCTCTTAACCCAAGAAATCTCCCTTATGAAGGAGACAAGGAGTCCACGGCTGGCCTTTAACCGACAAAGCAAACTCCTCAAAGATGCCTTTGCCGAAGATAAAGTCAAGCAACACGAAACCAGTAGATAAAAAGCTCCCTTTCCAGAACCTCATAGTTATCAAACTCTTTCGCTATTATTTCCCAGAACCTTTCATTGTGTCTTTTTTGTTTCAGATGGGCAATCTCGTGAAAAATGATGTAGTAAAGTAGATATTCGGGCAAAAATTTCATAAGCTGGTTAACAGTCAAATTCCTTTTCGCACTGCAGCTTGCCCATTTTGTCTTCATGGTCCTGAAATATATCTTATTCAACTTCTCGTCCAGCTCATCAGAAATCCTTTCAGCCAAAGAATAAATGATCTCTCTAAAATCTCTTTCCGTTCTCTCCTTTATCTCCTTGTTTTCAGCCTCTTTTAAACACTCTTCTATAAATTCAATTTTTTTTAGTATCCATCTCTTGTGTTTCCTCAGGACAATCTCTGGGTTAAAGCCGAAAGGAAGGACAAGCAGAAGCTTCCCTGTTTTTAATTCTATTCGCGGGTATTTAATATTTCTGTAAGAAACTTCATAAGGTATGTTATTGAGTTCCATAATTTTCTACACATTCTAAAAGTTTGTTATGTAAAGTACTCATTTCGTCAAAAGAAATGGCATATTTTCCCTTTATGCGCCTCACGAATCTTCTTATTTCTCTTTCCACTTCTTTTTTTGCGGTGGTTTGACTCAGCCACCCCGTAAACATGTGTTTTTTAAGTTTCTCAGAAAATTCCCTGACTAACATCGCAAAGTCTTCTTCCTTACTCAACCTCTTCTCGAGTTCTAGAAGCATGGAATATTCAACATTTGAAAAGCCGAGAGCCCGTTGTCTCGAGATGCGATTGTACATCTCGGTTATGGTCTCCGCACCCTCTATATATATCCGCTCATAATCTCTTGTCTTCTCCTTCCATAACTCCAGGAGCCTTTTAACTTTTTCCACCAACGACTCGTAAACAGGGTTTCTATGCCTTTCAACGAGAACCAATCTGTTTAAAGTAAAGAGAATGTTGGCGGCCTTTTCCTTCCTGCTCTTAACCTTCTCGTCCAGTGCCTCAAGATACTCATCGTCAAAAGCAATAACCGGAAGTTCTTTCTCCAAATTCTCGATTTCTGTGGATTTATGGACAAATCTTATGGTTTTATCGTAATACTTTTGAACATAAGCCTCATCAAAAGGCTTTTGGATGACTGTCTTCATGTAGTAGGCATAAATTGCGGAGAGCCATTTGTAATCCTCAAAATATTCAAGTTTCAGTTCTGCCGGGCCAAGGAGTTCAAAAATCTTTCTCAGGTTCTTATACCTTACCAGGAATTCTTTTCCTTCTC
>DAOVDU010000009.1 GCA_030669305.1 Candidatus Aminicenantota bacterium | reverse complement strand
CCGTCCAGGTTGTTGGATCAACATGATAGCAGCAAACGGTGTTTTACTCTTCCCTGAAGCAAGCTCAGGCTGCACATGTTCATTCCCGCTCAGATGCTCACTTGTATTAAAACACAAACCCAAAAGATCTCAACCATGGACTGTATTTATCGCTCATGGCGCGATGAGCCCGGTAAAACATTTTGCCATTAATCTCGGGGCTCCTGCGGACATGAAAGACGACAAGGAACAAGTCTGGTTCGCATATCCTAATCCCAAAACCGAGTATCTCAGTAATCATTACCCTAATTACGGTGTGAAGTTCGATTTAAATGACGAGATCTTACTGGGCATGGGGTATTTCTGCAGTGATTTCAAAAGCACAACCATTGAAGGCTCGGAAAAACCATGGCTTTTTACCTCTGGATGTATTGGGCTTTCAAGGCTAGAAATCCCATTGATAGATGATGCATGGGGCGAGGAACCAGGTGTTTATACACTTCGCCTTGGTTTTAATGCTCCATTGGGTGATCGTACTGAGCAGCGTGTATTTTCAGTTAAGCTTCAGGGCAAAATAGTATTGAATAACTTCGACATCATTAGAGAGGCAGGAGAAACAAATCGAGCGCTCATAAAAGAATTTAACGGCATCAATGTGGAAAACATTCTCTCCGTTGAACTCATTCCAAAAGACTCGAATCCCACGATGTCACAGGCACCTATAATTAACTTTATTGAAGTCCTCAGGGAAGATGTAGCTAAGATCTCGGAAATTTCAGAACCTCTTCTCTCTATCACAAGAAATTATGCAGAGGCTCTGTTGAAAGAGGCAAGGGCAGAATTCGTTAAGAAAAATTATGCGAACTCACTCGATAAATATCATATTGTTTTGGATGCTGCTCCCTCTGTAAATCTAAAACAAAAGGCACTGGAAGGAATGGCTTCCATAGGAAGCCCTGATTCCTTAAGCAGGATAGCAGCATACTGCAGGGATACTGCACCCATTCTCTGGAATTATAAAGAGCCCAAGCAAGAGCTTAATAATAAAGCCGCTGAGGTTCTTATAGCTATCGCAGCCAACACGGCAAAGAAAGACAAGCAGAAAGCGATTAAAATGTTCAAGAATGCTCTGGTAAATGCAAGTGATGATACATATAAAAAGGTAATTGAAACCCTTAAAAAATTAGGTGTTAAGCTTGATGATGCTTCGGACAAATAAAGCAAATTCTTAATCTCTGCTGAGTTTATTGAACCAGGCTATCTCTTCTAGCTTTCTCCTCTTCTTTTCTCTTGAGGGTTTTCTCTCATAATAGCCCATAGATAGAAGAGCTACAATCTTGTATTTTCGAGGGATCTTTAAAACCTTTCTGGCTTTGCGAGAATTGAACCAACCAATCCAGCACGTCCCCAGTCCCAGCTCCTCTGCCTGAAGCACAATGTGCTCTCCTGCTATTCCGATATCAATAAGATAAAAATTGATGTTCTGGATTTGCTTCCCTATTCTGTTGGCAATGATATCCAGTCGAGCCAGGATCACAATGAGAACTGGGGCCTTGATTGCGAATTTTGAGATAAAATAGATTCCTGAGAAAACATTTCTGGCAAATTTTGCTTTTAGCTCAGGGTCATCAATGATTAAAAACCTCCAGGGTTGAACGTTATCCGCTGACGGAGCCAGACGGGCGGCCTCGATACAAGTCAGTATTTTTTCCCTCTCGACTTCCTTATCCAAGTATCGGCGGACGCTCCTTCGCTGCTGGACAAGCTGCTTAAAAGACATCTTCCCTCCTTTGTCCAAAATCTAAATACAAAAATGACTAAATTCCAAATCACAAATCTCAAATTCCAATAATCAAATAAGCGAGACTGGTTATTTTCCAACTTTAAACTGGATCAATTCTGCCTTTTGAAGGACCTTAAAGAAAGTATAAATACTCAGAGGATTCACTGCCCCGAATTCAGCTGAAACTGCATTTGTTATATCGAGGATACTGCGGTGCCCATCCGCAAAATTAAGGGCTTCATAAGCAGCATATCCGCTTAGTCTCGTTTCCCTCAGGGCCTCAGGGCCAAGCTTTTCTTCAATATATTCGGCTTGGAGGGGGCAGACAAAATTCTCTGCCCTTACAGGAATAATCCTTCTCAGTTTTTTCTCATCTTCCGATAAAGCAGCGGTCTTAGCCTTTATCCCGAGACTACGGCAGAGTTTTTTATAAACATTCTGTGCCTCTTCATGAAAAGCAGTACCTAACTTTTCTAAATTCTCAGCAATGCTTTCAATCTCCTTTTTCTGCAGGTCATCCTTCAAAAATATCTTGGTTGAAAGAACAGCCTGGATTTCTCTGTTTGTAGAATGCTCGATAACATTCAAAACTTGCTTATAAGCCTCAACTAGCTTTTCTGCTTCCCCAGCCTGATACAATTGGTATAAGCAGTCATAATAATCCTCCGAGAGTCTGGAGAGGCCATTTCTTGATATAAGCCTGGACATATCTCTGATTTCCTGCTCAGAGGCATTAGCCAGATAATAAGAGGAACCAAGGGCAATGAAACAGACGCGGCGAAGTTCTGAAGAATCAACTTTATCCGGGGTGTCAAGGCTTGTATGATGAAATATGTCACCATGGCCAAACATCACAGAAGGCACATTTAAAGCTCCATCATTAAAAATATAATGGTCGCTCCCCCCGCTGAAAGGCAGAATTCTGTAAGCAAAAGGATGACTGCTCCCATTGATGCTTTTCAAATTCATTTTCTCTGCGAGTTTTGTGAAATTGACCACAACATCGTTGAGATAACTGGGCATGGAATCAGGTGTACAAGTAATGTTAAACGTTCCACCAGTGAGATGAAGGTCTTCACCGATCATATCGCAGTTGATTACAGATAAAGTATTTCTGGTTCTCTCGAGATAAGCTTGAATATAGGGAATAGTTCCGTAAAACTCAGGCACCCAAAGAAATCGGATGGTTCTTTTCGGAGGCTCTATCAAACCTTTATCCACCATTTTTTTCAAGGCACGAGCCATCTCCAGCATTCCGCCACTCCCGCTGGCATTGTCATTGGCACTGGGAAGGGGATGACAAAGATGACCAATGATCATCACTTCTTTATCAGATTCACTGCTTCCAGGCAAAGAGGCTGATAGGACTTCAATCTTGCTGTCGTAGTATTCTGCTTTGACTTTAGCTCTTAAAATAACTTCTTTCCCTTCATCCAGCATTTTTTTGAGCAGCCAGCCCTGGTGCTTGCTGACATTAAAGCCAAAGCCAACCTTTTCCCGCTCTTCCCACCGCGGCCAGATTGCAGTGTAGCGAATCATATTGGGATAGCCAGGTCTGACTTCAGGAGGATACCAGGTAACAACACCTAAAGCTCCCCTTTTAATCACAGCTTCCCTCATAACTTTCCCTGTATATGCAGTAGCCAGAACGATCTTCCCCTTAACATCTTTACCTCGATACGACTCCTCCCCCACTCCTGTTCCTACATCGATGAGTTCAGCTCTTACATCAGCAGAATTGCTGTGTTTAACCAGAGTAAGAGGGATCTCCTCATAAGAACATAATCTTTCCCTTTTCGGAGCGTCCAGCCACAGCTCTGCCATTCTGGCTCTCCAGCCGATTGGAGTCCGGTAAGTATAATAATATCTGGAACCGTTTGACGGCCATCCTTCAATAGCAGCATCTTTGTAGCCAAACTTCTCCAATTCTTTTTTAATCATCACAGCTGCATCATGCCATCCTTCCGATGCCTGAATACGATCAAAGTGAGAAATCAACACTGTATAGTTAAAAGCAATTTCTCCTGAAACTTCCTCAGTCAACGCCTGAATGAGCTTCTTTGAAGCGAGAGGATTCTCAGCAAAAATGATTGAAGATGCTAGAATCATGATGAGAAGAAAAACGAATAATTTTTTTACTTGAGTCATTGTATTCCCTCCTTTTAAAAGTCAATTATGGGGACATTTCTATTCATTATACTATTCATAAAATAATTTTTATTGCGAAAAGAGGTTATCTTTAATATTATGAAAAAAATTATGGATATATGGATAAAGGAGGGAAGATTGCCTAATAAATTTTTGGTTGTAAGTTTCATTTTATTATCTACTCTTGGCACCTTCCTATTCTCTGCTGATGAACCATTATGCAAACAGGTCGCCAATTATACCATGAACGTAAATCTGGATACAGAAAAGAACATAATCACATGCACAGAGCTTCTTTCCTGGACAAACGATTCGGAAACATCCACCGATGAACTGTGGTTTCATCTCTATTGGAATGCCTTCCAGAACAATATGAGTACATTTCTTCGAGAAGGCACCCGAAGAGGCAGAAGAGTAACAGGATTCAGAGAGGAAGATTGGGGATATTGCAGGGTAGAATCTATCAAAATAGCCCAAAACGATTTCTTCGATGAATATGACCTCTTGCCGACAATGAACTTCAGACAGCCTGATGACGACAATGCCTTTGACCAAACTGTCTTCTCGGTTAAACTCCCCAAACCTATAGAACCCGGCCAGACAATTTTGCTCAATATAGATTTTCAATCCAGAGTTCCCAGGCCTGTTTCTAGAACCGGTGTTTTCAAAGACTATTATTTTATTGCCCAGTGGTTTCCAAAGATCGGCGTTTTCCAGGATGGTAGATGGAACTGCCATCAGTTCCATGCCTCCAGCGAATTTTTTGCTGATTATGGTACTTATGATGTCCAAATAACCCTTCCCTCTTCTTTCATAATCGGCGCTACAGGGGAATATAGAGAAAATGTGGACAACAGCGACGGAACGATTACCCACTACTTCTTACAGCACAGTGTGCATGATTTTGCCTGGACAGCCAGCCCTCGATTTCTCAAATACGAAGACAATTTTGAATTTGCCCCTGGCAAAACTACAGAAATAACCCTCCTCCTTCAACCCTATCATGAAAATCTCAAAGAACGATACATGAACGCTATTAAAAATGCGATCAAATACTGCAGCCTGTGGTACGGGGATTACCCCTATTCCACAGCAACCTGTGTGGATCCAGCTTATAACAGCCGTTCAGGAGGAATGGAATATCCCACATTTTTTACCGGAGGAGCCTATTTTATAACAAGGAAAGGCATCTCACGCCCAGAGGGTGTAACCATTCACGAATTCGGACATGGATACTTTTACGGCCTTATTGGAAGCAATGAGTTTGAGAATCCATGGATGGATGAAGGAATGAACTCTTTTTTGGATACAGAGGTCTATTATGCAGCCTATGGAGAACCTTTTTATTCTAAGATGTACTTCGGTATACCTGTGACTTTCAAAAATGTAAAAATTCCCATCGAATCTGTTGGAATCTCAAGGCACCGTCTGACTTCTAATATGGATGATATGCAGCGTTTTTCCTGGCATTTCATGGAAGGTGGCAGTTACGGGGCCAATTCTTATGCAAAGGGCCAGCTTATGATGTTAACTCTCAAAAGATTCATGGGAAAAGAGCTTTTTGCTAAAATGATTAAAGCCTATTCATTGCGAAACTGGTTTAAGCATCCCTGCCCTAAAGACTTTTATAATATTGTTTCTGAGTTCGCCGGCCAGGATATGAGCTGGCTTCTTGATCAATTCATCTACGGTTCGGGGAAACTTGATTATGCAATCGGCAATATAATCAACCAAAGGCCAAGACAGCACAAAGGATTGTTTGGCGGAAAATTCAAAGAGGAAAAAAAAGCGGATTTAAAAGAGATTCTTTATGAGTCAGATGTACTCGTGCGCCGTCTAGGAGAGGTGAAGATACCCGTAGAAGTCCTCGTTATTTTTGAAGACGGCCAAGAGATTAAAGAAAAATGGGACGGCCAATACAGATGGAAAAAATTCACATACAAACGTCCGCATCTTATCAATACAGCCATTGTTGACCCGGAATTCAAACTTGTACTAGATGTGAACCGGACCAACAACAGCATGACAAAAAAGCACAACAAGATCGCACCTCTGAAATGGACATCCACCTGGCTTTTATGGCTCCAGCATGCCTTTGAGTTCTTTACTCTATTTGGAGGTTAATTAGAGGGAAAGGAGGAGGGGAAATGAGAGTTTTATTAAATTTTGTAAAAGGATTTAGTGCCACAGGGAAGACTCTACGAATGGTGCTTTTACTTTTTGTCATTAACCTGCTCTTTTCTATGATTCTAGCCTTTCCCATGTATAGTTCTTTAAAAAGCTCTTTCGGCCAAAGCCTTGTAGGCGAAAACATGGCAGAAGGTTTCGACTATCTATGGTGGGGAGAGTTTATGGACAGTGCCAAAGGATTAGAAACAACATTTTCTCCGTCGATCATCGGCAAGGGCGCCATCCTAAACAATCTTGAAAATCTTATCCAATTCCGTTTCTTTGTCCTTCCTTCTGTCATTATCATACTTGGGATTCTCTACCTTCTTTTACACACCTTTCTTGCTGGAGGAATCCTGTCGATTTTCATGAAAGATACACCAAGATTTTCCATGAAAGAATTTTTCAATGGAGCAGGCACTTATTTCATTCGATTTTTTCTTCTTATGCTAATATCTTGGGTATTCTTTTTCTTCATCGGTTCTTTCCTCGGGGGACAATTCAATAGAATCATAAATAATGTATCTAAAAATTCTCTCTCAGAAGTCACGCCTTTTTATCTCGGACTTCTTTTCAGCGCAATAATTTTCTTCTTGTTGCTCTTTATCCAGATGGTTTTCGATTATGGCCGAATCAAGATTGTGCTTGAAGATAGCCGCAATGTTCTTAGATCCGCCTCTGAGGCTTTTGTATTTGTGTTTAAACATCTCGGCTCAACATTGGGGCTTTATTATTTAATATTCCTTGTAAATGTTGTGATTACACTCATCTATGTTTTGCTCAAAGGCCTTGTCCCTCAATCAGCGTTCCTAACAGTATTCATCGCATTCCTCATCCAGCAAGTCTTCATCTTTGCCATAATTTGGCTTCGCTGCTGGCTCTATTCCAGCCAGATGGAACTATATAGATATTTAAAATAAAAAGCACCAAATCCCAAATACATTTATTTCTTTCTTGCCCAAACTATATATTTTTTGATATAGTCATCAAAAAGCGTAATCTTAAAGAAAATTTTACTATTTAAAAAGGAGGAGACACAATGAAAAAAATTACAGTAATCAGTATTGTTTTCATCTTTGCCCTGTTCTGCTTTATTTCTTGCGAGAAAAAACCAGCTGTTCCTGAAGCTGGCACAGCCAAGGCAGAAGACTTGCTCAGTTTTATTCCCGTTAACGCCCAGGGTGTTTTCTGTGTGGACATTCACAAAGCAATGTCAACTGAGGTAGTAACCAAAGCCATCAAAGAAGACAAAAATTACAAAAAATACGAAGAATTTATTGAAAAGACTGGAATCGATCCACAAAAAGACATCTACTTAGTCGTAGGCGCAATGACAGCAGGAGCAGAGCCGAAGAAACAAAAAGGCGTGGGAATCATTAATTTGAAATACAATAAAGATACTTTACTTGCACTCGCCAAAGAAAAAGCAGCAGAAAAAGAACAAGAACTCACAGAAGAAGAATACAACGGCATCATGATCTATGCCTGGAAAGAAGAAGATGGAGAAGGAAGCCTCTCCTTCATCGATGATTCAAACATCGTTGTTGGAAATGAAAGTGAGGTCAAGTCTGTCATAGATGTTCTACAGAAAAGAGCAGAGAATGTCAGCAAAAACAAAGATCTGTCTGCATTAATCTCAAAAGCCAATAAAGCTGCCATGTTCTGGGGCGCCATTCTTATTCCTCCCGAAGCTATGGAGAAAGCTGCATCGGAAAACCCGTTTCTCAGCAACTTACAAGCTGTTAACGCCATCTCTCTTTATTTTGATTATAAAAACAGAAACATCCTTGCAGAAATAAAGGTGATGATTAGTGATGAAGCAAAGAACAAGCAGGTGAGTGATACCATTACCGGGCTCAAAGCTTTTGGAGCCATGGCTGCAGCTCAGAAGCCAGAAATCGGCGAACTAATGGATAAAATAGAAATCAGCTCTGGGACAGACCACGTAACAATCTCTGCCAGCATCCCAGAGGAGCTTATAATCAAACTTAAAGAGATGAAAAAAGAGGGAGAAGAAGAAAAAGAGGATTTTTAATCTTCCAATATATATTCTTTCAAAGAAAAAAGCAGACAGGCAAAAGCAAGAAACACTCCCGTGATTAGAAAAAGCATTGCTATTGCTGTCCCTGGAGAGCTTGGCTCTAACCGAAACAAAAGAAAGGAGAACCTCCCTCCTGAAGTGGAAGGGAGCAGGGATTTTAGATAATGGACAATGGCGAAGCGTTGAGTCGTACCTGGAAAATACTGAATGACATTTTCCCAGCCAAAGCTGAACATTAGCCCGAACATAATCGATCTCTTTAGAAAAGTGCCGATAAAAGTAAAGAATGCTGTATAGCAAATAAGACCTAAGCTTAAAACAGCCAGATCTCTCAAAAGAATCTTATACAGAGAAAAATCAAGGAGACTATTCACATTCAAGATTAAAAAGGAACAAACCACTCCTGCAGCGGTCATCAAAATGGCCAATGCTGTGTACGATGTGTACTTCCCCAGAATTATGGCTGATTTCGAAATCGGCCTTGTGGTTAAATAAGTCAGCGTTTTTCCCTCTAATTCTTCTGAACACACAGAAGTTCCGAAAAAAAGAGCCAAAATGAGAATAAGAAACTGGAGATAGAACGCCATGATTATATTTGTAAAGATATATATGCCTCCGATGTCGCTGCGCTCAGATAATATTTGACCGAATTTAATAACTAATGCCATAACTACAGGAATAAAACTTATCAAATAAAAAGCTTTTGTCTTTTTCGCCCTTTTTCCCAGCGAAAAGAAAACAGAAAAAATGTTCTTTGTTGAATTCAGAAAAAATGTCACACCTCCATTATCTTTATGTTTCATCTTATTTTCCTATCAGATAGTCAAAAACAGCCTGAAGGTTGTCATCAGGCGAAGTGATCTCCTCCACCTGGATATTGCTCTCAACAAAGAGAGAGGGCAAAAGGCTAAAAAACTTGTCCCTGTTGTTGGTCTCAACCAGGAGACCATCCTGAGTCGGTCCGAAATGAACCTTCAAGACATAATCTTCACGGATGAACCTTGAAGCGAGCTCACGTGGATTGCTGCATTTAATAGAGATAATATGGGGATGAGCCTCGATTAAATCTCTTATATAGTGAATATCGCCTTGGGCAAAAATCTTTCCCTGATGGATAAGAATGATCTTTTTTGTCATGGCTTCAATTTCAGGCAGAACATGACTTGAAACAATAATTGTTTTCCCTTCACTTTTATATGTTTTTATGAGCCGAATAATCTTCCTCCTCCCCAGGGGATCCAGACCGTTTAAAGGCTCATCAAGGATAAAGATCTCAGGCTCATGAGCTATAGCCTGAGCAAATTTCAGTCTCTGCCGCATACCACGGCTGTAAGACCTTATGACTCTGTCCTTATCCTTAATCAATTCAACAATTTCCAGAGCTTTTTGTGCCTTGGTTTCTATCTCAAACGTTGAAAAAAAGTAAAGCTTTAAAAGACTGGTTATGAACTGCCAGCCTGTCATTTCTTCATAGAAGGAATCCTGTTCTGGACAAAAACCGATTATGGAAAAGAGAGAATAATTATTTCTTATTTTCTCTCCTTTGACAGTAACATTGCCGATGTTGGGTTTTATCTGCCCGGTTATAAGTTTTAAAAAAGTGGATTTTCCTGCACCGTTTGGCCCTAAAATACCTGTAATCCCGGATTCAATCTTAAGGGTTACATCACTCAAGCCCAAGACATTTCTGTACCATTTGGAAAGATTTTGGGTTTCAATCACAGCCGTCATTTTACGATTTCAACTCCTCTGATTTTCTTTTTCAAAACCAAAGCAGATAGGATACAAATTCCAATTATAATCAATAATGAATAGACCCAAGAAACTGCATACTGAGTCTTCTGATTGAAGATAAAGGCACCCACCTGCTGCAGGTTGATTTTAAAAGAAAGTAACGAAAAATAAGGACTTTTAAATATTCCGTATAAAATTTCATAAATAATATCGGTAAAAAAGTAAAGGCCAAAAATCAGAATTGCTACATATCTTCGGTTTTTACCTATAGATGAGAGAAAAAGAGAATAAAAGGCAAAAAATGCAGTCACAAGAATCGAATATGCAATGACTGAGAGAACGAGCCAAGGGTACGAAGCAAAAAACTTGAAACTACCTGAAAAAACGATTTTCATGATAATAAAGACAAGCCCAGGAATGAGAGTTACAATAAACAAAAAGAAAACAATAACAGCTGCTTTCCCGATAAAATAGTCTTTTTTCTTGAGAGGACGAGAAAAATAGAGCTGAAGTGAGTTGTATTTAAGGTCATCAGAAATAAGACCTGCTCCAGCAAACACCAAGATAATGACTATCATAAAAAGAAGCCCCTCATTAGTAAAATAGGATTTAAAATAGGCAGGATTAATCTGAAGAAACACTGTGGACTCCCTTACCATGAAGCTAAAATCTTCTAATCTCTCTGAAATATAAATCCCGACAAGATAGACTACAGCAGGCACAAGAGTCATAAAGAAGAAAAATTTGAAGAATTTTTTCTTAAAAGTTAATTTAATCCCATAGCGCGTAATCGGCCACCAGGGAAATTTCCCATCTTTAAACTCGCCGTCCCAGTGGGTGTAGCCCTTTTCTTTGATTGTCATCAATCAACTCCTACAACTTTGGCAAAAAGATCTTCAAGAGAAGTCTGGCTTTTTACGAAATGCCTTATCTGAATCTTCTCCTCAGCAGCAGTCTTAAAAATATCCTGCGGATTTTTTCCTGGCGGCATATAAACCTTCAGCAATCCATCTTCTGTTTCTTCTACATTGCTTTTCATGTCCCTAAGTTTTTGCAGAAAGTTTTTATTTTCACCTTTAATTTTCATCTCATAGAGACTGTATTTTATTTGCTTAAGCTCACTGATATTACCATCAGCCGCTAATCTACCTTTATTTAAAATCACCACATAAGAACAGGTGGCTTCAATATCTGGAAGGATATGAGATGAGATCAAAACCTGGATATCTTTCTTAGAAGAAATATCAATAATAAGCCCTAAAATCTCTTTTCTTCCTTGGGGATCTAAGCCACTTGTTGGTTCATCGAGAAAAAGGAGTCTTGGATCATGAACGATAGCCTGAGCAAGCTTGAGCCTTTGCTTCATACCACCTGAGTAAGTCTCGATGTTCCGGTAACGGCTTTCTTCAAGACCTACATAGAAAAGAACTTCATGGGCACGCTTCATGGCTTCCTGACGGGGCATCCCCGAAAGTTCCCCGAGATAAGAAGTAAAGGAAACAGCATCCATTCCTGGAATAAAGCAGTCGTCTTCAGGCATGTAGCCTACAAAGCGGCGGATCATAGGCTGCTGGTATTTAATATCATAGCCAAGAACACGCCCTTCTCCCTTATCAGGTGAAAGGAACCCTAAGAGAATACGAAGGAGAGTGCTCTTTCCAGCTCCATTTGGCCCCAGAAGACCAATGGCTCCTTTAGGTAAATCAAGGGCTACTCCATCAAGTGCTTTTACTTTCCCGTAGCTAAAATGAAGGTCTCTTACTTCTACACTCATTATCTAAATATCATAAACAAAACTCTCAATATAAAATACGAGCATTTTCAAAAAAAGTTCACTGAAAATATGAAACTTACTGAGACTCTTAGAGATTTATTGAGATTATTTATCTCATAATCTCTCAGTCTCCAAATTTCCTTGTCTCCTTTTTTCGGTTTGTCTTGTTTATCTCACTAAATTAAGTTTCAGGTTTAATGTTTAAAGTTTAAGGTTTAAGGATTCCTTTTTACCTTAAACCTTCAACCCTAAACCCATTTCTATTCTTGCCTTAAACCTTCAACCTTAAACCTTCAACCTTTTCTCAGTTTTGAGTTTTGAGCTTTTTTCAACTGTGTTACTCTAATAAAACAGGTTTCCCTTCTCCATAAACTAGGGCTCTGTAAGTTTTTTCGATGCGATCCCAGTTTTCTTCTCTATCCAGAGCCCAGAACCGGCCTATTACAGTAACTACTTGGCCGATAGACATTGACCGGCACATTTCCTCTACTTTGGCCACGTATATTGCCCCACTCTCAGGCTTCTCACCTCTGCGTCCGATCAAAGTGTGCACGAAAACACGCTTCAAATCCAGCTTATTAGCAAGCCTAAGCAAAGCAAAAAGATGTTTGATTGTTCCATGCGAACTGTAATGAGAAACAATTCCCAAAAGATGAAGAGATGTATTTTCTCGCTTTGCTCTCTCCATAGCCCAGCAGAAAGATGGATTCTGATAAAAACTTCCGTCCTCTATAGCCTTATCAATTTTTACACGATCAAGAAAGATACGCCTGCCAGCTCCCAAGTGAAGGTGGCCAGCCTCAGAATTTCCCACAGTATGGGAGGGCATTCCAACTGCTTCCCCTGCAGCCTTAAGGAGGGTATGTGGAAATTGAGACCACAGTTTATCGAAATTCGGCGTTTCCGCTTCCTTAATCAAGTTTCCGTGTCTTTCTTCTCTCATTCCCCAACCGTCCAATATTAGAAGAAGGAGTTTCCGCTTTGTTTTATCATTTACAGAGATATTTTGGATCAAACTTTTCCCTGTCATTTCAGTAGGCTTCTCCAACCTCAATAATCCAAGCACAGTGGGGGCCACATCAATGAGTCCTCCCTCTGGTTTTAAACTCCATTGATTCGGATCTCTTGAGGAAAAATCCGCAAGGATAAAAGGAACAAGATTCCTTGTATGCCCAGTGTTGACTGTTCCGTCCTGATAGAACCATTCTTCTACTGTCCCGTGATCAGAAGTCACAACAAGGACAATATCATTTGCACGACAATATTCGATTATCTTTCCGATTGATCTATCCACAGCTTCTACTGCCTTTAAAACAGAAGCCTTGTCCTCGATGTGCCCGACCACATCAACATTAGCCAAGTTGGCTACTATGACATGACAGGAAGAATCTTTGATTTTTGAAGAGATTTCCTTCACAACCTGGCTAGCGCTCATCTCTGGAGTAAGAGCATAGGAAGAAATCCCTTCAGGAGAAGGAACGATGATTCTCTCCTCTCCAGGAAAAGCTTCTCCATGTTTTCCATTCATGAAGTAGCCGACATGAATAGCCTTTTCAGATTCGGCTATTTTGCAAAGGCGCAGTCCAGCCTTTGAGACCACTTCAGCAAGAGTGTTTTTAATCTTTCCATCTGGTGGAAAAGCCACTTTGACTTTGAGGGAAGAATTATACTCGATCATGGTGACAAAATTCAGACGAAAATTTTTTTTCACGGGAAAATGAGAGAGTTTTTCTCTCGTAAGACTCTCTGTTATCTCAATTTCTCTTTCTCCTCGAATATCATAGAAAATGACAGAATCTCCATCTTTAAACCGTCCCAAAGCTTGACCTGACAAATCAATCGCAACGATAGGCTCTAATTCTTCGTCTTCTTGACCTTCTTTATAAGCCTTTCTTATGGCCTCTACCATGGGGGAATTCATGCTTGGATTTTTATCTTCTCTCACTCTATACCTGTAATAAGCCTATACTATAGGAACGAATAAAGGGAATGTCAATAATGAAATGGAACAGAGCCAGTTCACTAAATTTTGTCTTGCTTGTTTTGCCTCTCTTGCATAATATTAAACCGAACTAACAGAATAGACTAGAAAGGAGGGACTATGAAAAAACATCTTATAGCTTCAATCTTGGTTTTTTTCCTTACTTCTATAATCCATGCTTCCGTACAGACGCATCCCATCACTTTTGACGACTTTATCCGCATAAAACGTATCAGCGATCCTCAAATCTCCCCTAAAGGCGACTTTGTTGCTTTTGTAGTCACGGAAATGAACAAGGAGGAAAACAAGAGCAACAGCGATATTTGGATTGTATCCATCAAGGGGGGAAAACCCTGGAGATTAACCTCAAGTCCTAAGGCAGACTTCAATCCTCGCTGGTCTCCCGATGGAACAAAGATTGCGTTTATCTCTACAAGAAAAGGAACTCCACAAATCTGGATGATCAACCCGCGCGGAGGTGAGGCCTACCAAGTTACATCCATTTCAACAGGTGCATCTGGAATCATCTGGTCGCCTGAAGGCATACACCTTGCTTTTGCCTCTTCTGTCTTCCCGGATTGTCTCGATGATGAGTGTAATAAAGAGAAAAATGAAAAAAAAGAAAAGAGTTTAGTCAAGGCTAAGATGTTTGACGAGCTGCTCTTTCGGCATTGGAATTCATGGCAAGATGGAATGAGAAGTCATGTCTTTATTGTCTCGGCCGATGGAGGAAAAGCTGACGATGTAACACCTGGCAATTATGATACTCCCCCCATATCTTTAGGAAGCTCTCACGACTATGATTTCTCGCCAGATGGAAAAGAGATCTGTTTTGTACGAAACCTTGATCCAGAATTAAAGCTTGGACTCGGGACAAACAACGACCTTTTCACTAACTCTATCAAAGGCGAAAATATAAAAAAAATCACATCCAACAGAGCAAATGATAACTCCCCTCATTATTCTTCTGATGGCAAATATATCGCTTACCGAGCTATGGCCAGGCCAGGATTTGAAGCCGACAAACACAGCCTTGTCCTCTACGACCGGAAAGCCAAAAAAAGGGCTAATCTCACAGAGAATTTAGACTCTTCTGTAAATGAAATCATCTGGTCTAATGACAACAAAACTATTTACTTTACCTATGAAGAAAAGGGGCGTATCTCTTTATCTCGAATCTCCCTTAAAAATAAAAAAATTGAGAAAATTCTCCAAGGCCATACTATCAACTCACTTCAAATATCTCCAGATGGAAAAACGATTGTCTTTCTTAAACAAGCCATCCACACGCCTTCAGAAGTCTACTCTTATGATTTAAAGACGAAAAAACTCGTCCATCTGACAAATATTAACAGCGATCTACTTGCAAACCTGAATATGAACTCAGTAGAAGAATTTTGGTTTGAAGGAGCTGATGGAGACAAGATTCACGGATTTCTGCTTAAACCTCCCTTCTTCGATTCTTCGAAAAAACACTCCTTGATTATGCTTATTCATGGAGGTCCCCAGGGTGCCTGGATGGATAATTTCCATTTCCGCTGGAATGCCCAGATGTTTGCCTCTCCTGGATATGTCGTGGCTATGGTCAATTTCCATGGAAGCACTGGCTATGGCCAGGATTTTACGGATTCCATTAGCGGAGATTGGGGAGGAAAGCCTTTCCACGATATCATGCGCGGTCTGGATTTCCTTCTCTCACATTATGATTTCATCAACAAAGAAAAACTTGCAGCTGCAGGCGCTTCTTATGGTGGATACATGATCGACTGGCTAGAAGGCCACACAAATAAATTCAACTGTTTTATTTCTCATGCCGGTGTCTACGACCTTAGATCCATGTACGGAGCAACAGAAGAACTCTGGTTTCCGGAATGGGAATTTAAAGGAGCCCCCTGGACTAGCAAAAAAATGTACGAAAAATATTCTCCCAGCTTTTTTGTTCAAGATTTCAAAACTCCATGTCTTGTTATTCACGGACAGTTAGACTTTAGGGTTCCAGTCACTCAAGGATTTCAGTTTTTCACTTCTCTTCAGAGGATGAAAGTTCCATCAAAAATGCTTTATTTCCCCGACGAAGGCCACTTTATCACAAAACCCCAAAACGCAGAACTCTGGTGGAAAACAGTGCATGAATGGCTTGAAGCTTACCTGAAATAAAACAAGTGACTCAGTTACTGCTTGCTTTATTCAAATTCTAGACTAAGTAGAGAAAAAGGATCGACTCGGCTTCCTAAAATCTTGACACCCCAATGAAGGTGAGGACCTGTCACTCTTCCCGTAGCACCGATTTCTCCGATGATTTCCCCCCTCTTAACAAATGTCCCTCTCTTTGCCAATATCCTCGAAAAATGACAGTAGAGAGTAAAAACCCCTAGGCCGTGATCGATGATCACTGTTTTCCCTGCAAAATACAAATCATTAGCCAGAACAATTTTTCCAGAATTTGATGCTTTGACCGGCGAACCGAATGGTGATGTTATATCCACACCGCTATGGGAAGAACGAGGTTTATTGTTAAAAATTCTTCTTTCTCCAAAATTCGGCACAGCTTTCCCTTCCGAGGGAATGATGAACTTCCCATCTCCCAGCCATCTAGGGGTGAATATATCGTATACAGCCCTAAGAAGCTCGGATTCCCATCTTATTCGCTCATGAACTTTGGGAGGTGGTGTAACAAATTTTTCTTCGACCCATAGTCTTTTCACAGGAAATTCCTTTTCCACAACAGAGATTTTCTTTTTCAGGTGCTGAATCTTGCCATCATCATATAAAACAGAAATATCCATCTGGTATGTACCTGGCTTTAATCCGAGGTCAAGACCGATAAAAACCAAAGCCTCTGAAGCATTTCTGCCTTTCCCAAAGCAATACTTTTTTCCTAAAAATCGACTCTGGACAACTTTAATATCCGAAATGTCCTTGATGCTTAACTTGATGACTTCGCCTGGCTGAAAAGCTCTGTAATCAAGATCGACTGTAATATCATAAGCACTCTGTTTATTCTCATCCTGAAGACATGAAAGACATAAAGACACCAATGAAAAAACAAGCACAATAATCAGATAGATTTTTTTCACTGTTTCTGAAAAATTTAAAGATTCAGACGTTCACTTGTTTTCTTAAAACTTTCCCTGGAAGGTTTTCAGTATGTTCTCCTTCTTTTATCACAACCTGGCCATTCACGAGTACATATTCAATACCCTCAGGATATTGATGGGGCTCTGTCCAAGTAGCTTTATCGATAACTCTATTTTCATCAAAAATGACAATATCAGCAAAATATTCCTTCTGGAGAATTCCTCTCTTCTCAAACCCGAATTTTTCAGCAGGAATAGAGGTCATTTTTTTCAACATTTCAGGCAATGGAACAATCTTTTCCTCCCGAACATATTTTCCCAATATCCTCGGAAAAGTTCCATAGTTGCGTGGATGAGGTTTTCCTTTTCCCAACAACCCATAAGGAGCACGAGCAGAACCGTCGCAGCCTACCCCAACTAAAGGATGAGCTAGTATTTTTTTCAGATTCTCTTCTTTCATCATGAAGGTCACCATACTTACACTGTTATTCTCCTCTATCAAAAGATCCCGCATGAACTCATAAGGGTCTTTCCTAGTTTCTTTGGCACCTTGAAGCACACTTTTTCCCTCGAAGATCCTGTTTTTTTTAGAGATCACGGTTGAAATAACGACTTTATCCCATGAACCAAGCTTTTTTCCCTGCTCCGCTGTATGAGCACGTAGTTTACTCTCAAGGGTAGGGTCTTTCAGCCTTGTTAAAAATTCCTCGGTTGTTCCCTGTTTTGCCCAGAGAGGAAAATAAAAACTGAGTCCAGTAGACCCAGCAATGTAAGGATACCGGTCGCAGAATATTTCAATACCTTGTCCCTTTGCCTCCTCTACCTTGGCCAAAGCATCATCGACCTTGTGCCAGTTTCGGGGATAAGCAATCTTGAAGTGGGAAACCTGGATACTAATTCCTGTCTGGCGAGCAACTTCAATAGTCTCCTCTAAAGACTCGAGCAGCTTATCTCCTTCATCTCGCATGTGAGTGGCATAGACACCTCGGTATTGGGCAACAACACTGCATAATTCGGTTATCTCATAAGCTTGGGCATAACTCCCCGGAGCATATTCAAGTCCGCTGGAAAGTCCTATTGCCCCACTCTTGATATTATCAGCCACCATCATTTTCATCTTTTCGAGCTCTTCCTGTTTTGGTGGGCGGTCATTAAATCCCATGGCTACACCTCTGATAGTTCCATGCCCTAACAGAGAAGAATAATTCAGAGCCATCCCCTTTTTCTCTAACCTGGAGAAAAATCCCTTGATATCTGTCCATGTCAAGTCGACCTGGTACTGCTCCTTCAAATTCTCCTTTGTTTCTTCAAATACTTCCTCTGCTATGGGAAAAGGAGAATAACCGCAGTTTCCACTGACAAGAGTTGTTATGCCCTGCCGGATTGAACTTTCTGCCTTAGGGTTGACTAAAAGCCCTACATCAGTATGATCATGAGCATCGATAAACCCAGGGCAAACAGCAAGGTTCTTGGCATCAATAACAAATTTTCCCTTAGAACTGGAAATTTTCCCTATCTCTTTAATAGAATTTCCAATTATGCCAATATCTGTGACAAATCCTTCATTTCCCAGGCCATCAAAGAAATGCCCATCTTTTATAACTATATCGAATTCCTGTTTTGAGCTGCATCCTCTAAGCAGGACTCCACAACCACCCAAGCTTACAACAGAAATGATTTGGGATGATTTTTTAAGAAAATTCCTGCGAGTAATTGATTTCGTCATTATATCTCCTTACAAGAAAAATCTATTGATTAATATATAAAAACAGGATATAGAAGTCTACAAAAAGAAAGTAAACATCTCTATTTATATGATTAGAAAGGTGAGGGCAGAAATGAAGGTGTTTGCCTAAAAATTATGGATTTTACTCTAGAAACAATTTACAGTATATTAACTCTTGATTTCTACGTTAAATAGAATTCAGGAGACAGAATTCAGACTTCAGAAAAAGAGGAAAAAATGAAACTAACAAGAAGAAACTTTTTGCTATTCTCAGGATTTAGTTCTGCTTCATTATTTAGCAAAAAACACAAAGCAGAAAATGATTTTCGTCCTTCTTTAAAAAAACCATTTATCAGTTCGAGACGAGATGCCTGGATCGAATTAAACCTAGAGAACATGCGACGAAACCTAGAAAAGGTAAGAAAAAAGGTCAAGGTGCCTGTAATGGCAGTGATAAAGGCAAATGCTTACGGCCATGGCCTTAAGGAAGTTGGCCGGTATCTAAATAAGATTGATATTGACTTTCTTATGGTCTGTAAACTCCAGGAAGCGATGGAGTTGAGAGAAGTTGGTGTTGCCTGTCCTGTCCATAATTTTGGCCCCTTTAGCTCTGAAGATGCCAATGTTTTAATAAAAAATAATATTTCTCAATCTGTTTTTACAGAAGAAGTCCAAAATCTCAGCCAAACCGCACAAAAGATCGGAACAACAGCTAAAATACACATCCATATTGATACAGGGATGGGAAGAATGGGGATTCCATACTATAAAGCGCTTCCTTATATTGAGAGGGTCTCTTCTTTAAAAGGCATTAAAATTATCGGAATTTCGACAACTTTAACCGAAGATGATGAATTTGATAGAGAGCAGTTGACCCGTTTTCATTCTCTCTGCCGAAATGCAGAGAAAAAGGGCCTTTCTTTAGGCCTAAAACATGCTGCCAGTAGCGCCGGAATTTTTACGCTCAAATCATCCTATCTGGATATGGTCAGGCCAGGGATAGCCCTTTATGGCTATTACCCCTCAGAAAAAACCCAAAAACAAGACAGTCTTTCACTCAAACCAGTCCTCCAGTTGAAAAGCCGTGTTGCTGCTGTCAAGACTCTCCGGCGTGGTGATTCCATTGCTTATCATAGAGTCTACATAGCAAAAAAAAGAGAAAAAATCGCAGTCATTCCAACAGGATACTCAGATGGCTATCCCTTCAACGTGATTGACAAAGGCTTTGTTCTAATCAAAGGAAAAAGATTCCCGATAATTGGAGGCATTACCGCCAATCACATGGAAGTCCGTTTAAAACTTGATTCCCCAATTGCTCCAGGTGATGAAACCGTGCTTATTGGTTCTCAAGGAAAAGATAAAATTACAGCAAACGAAGTTGCTCGTTGGGCCGAAGTTTCAACATACAAGATTTTATTGTGGTTAAACCCTCTCCTGCCAAGAAAAATTATTTAACATGAATGTAATTTTGGGGCAATAGAGCGCTTATCCACACAAATGGTGAAAAGCCATAATTTTTAGCTCAGAGTTATAAAGATTAAAATGAGATGGAAAGAGTTACAGCCTGCCTTTGGGGAGAAATTTGAAAGCTCACACTAACATTTTCCATGCGTTGATTTCGATTCAGTGCTGAAATTTTTTTCCCAATAAAGTAGCCAATGGCAGATCCTATAAAAACATCAGATGCCCAATGCTTGCGGTCATGAACCCTTGAGACTGCCACTAAAGTTGACAAAGTGTATGCTAAAAAATCAACTGCGAATATCTCCGATTGATCAGCAATTACTGCTGCAACTGCAAAGGCTGATGCCGCATGCCCGGAGGGAAATGAATAAAAACTAGAACGAAAAGAGAACGGACGAAAAGTGTGGCTGTTTTTGTCTGGAGAGGGACGAGCCCGCCCTGTAACAACCTTCAAGCCTAAGACAACAACACCAGCAGTCAGCCAACTTTCTAGACTAAGAAGAGCTGTTTTTCTCAGGCTGTTTTGTTGAAAAATTTCCCCTGAGGCATACAACGAAGCTATTAATGCACCTAAAAAGACTCCATGTCCAAAAGGGGAAACAAACTGAGAAATATCATCGGTAAAGGGATTTCGATGATCTTGAAACCAGTCATGAATATCCTGATCTACAATATAAAGAAGAACTCCAGTTCCTAAGATTGCCGAAAAACTTAATATATCCCTCCTGCCCCAGTTGACAGGCGATTCGGAAACTTTAATGAAATCAACCTTGAACTTTTTTAAAAATTCTTTATTAAACTTGTCTTCTTTAGAAGAATCTTCAGCATAAGCTAAATTCTGTAAAGTAAAGAAAAATAAAACAAAACTCAAGACTATAATGAAACATGGAGATCGTTTCTGCCTGTAATGAATAAACATGTTAAGAATCCTTTATGACTTTGCCATCATATTTTCAATGTGCTTGATTGTTTTTTCTGTAGCCCCTTGCAATGTGCTTAAAGTTGCCTTTGCTTTGTTCCCCATTTCCCGGAAATATCTCTCATCCTGAATAAGAAACATTTCTACTAAATCCTCCTCCTTGCTGGATATCCGGGCAGCTTGGGCACTGACAAATCTTGCCGCTAAATCAGAGAAGTTTTCCATATGAGGGCCAAAAAAAATAGGTTTTCCGTAAAATGCTGGCTCTAGCAAATTATGGCCTCCCCACGGTACCAAACTTCCCCCTATGAAGGCAACATCAGAGAGAGCATAAAATTGAGCCAGCTCTCCTATCGTATCAAGAATTAAAATATCCCATTCCATACCAGGCACAACTTCAGACCTTCTTTTTATACGAAAAGGGTAATTGTTACAAATCTTCTCTACATCATTAACTCTATCAGGGTGGCGAGGAGCAAGGATAAAAAGAAGATTATCTTTTATGCTTCTTGCTTTTGTATAGGCTCTGAGAAGCTGATCCTCCTCTCCTTTTCGGATACTTCCAGCAATAATCACTTTTTTTGTCTCTGAAATGTTTATGTTTCTTTTTAACCTTAAAAGTTCTTCCTCTGAAAGAATAGGAAGATTAACCTCTGATTTTAAGTTCCCGGCCACCTCGATATGATCTGAGATTACACCAATTTTTTCCAGGTTTTCTTTATCCTTCTCTGTTTGAACCAAGAAAAACTCTATATTCTTTAAAATATTTTTCGTCAATAATTTAAACCTTTTGTATCTTTTAAAGGAACGGGGAGAAATTCTTCCATTGATAAGAAGGATACTTCCTGTTCGCCGATTTGCTTCTCTTAAAAAATTCGGCCAAAATTCAGATTCAGCTATAATGACAACACGGGGTTTCAATCTACGGAAAAATCTCCTGACAATCCATTTAAAATCCAATGGAATAAAAAAGATATAGTCTGCTTCTGCTAATTTTTCCCTTGCAATTCGTATTCCTGTGTTTGTCAGCGAAGAGAAATGAATGACCCAATCCGGATGCCCCTCCTTTATTTTCCTGATCAAATTTTGAAGTGACAGGACTTCGCCAACTGAGACTGCATGAATCCACAAAGATTTCCTCTCACCACTTTTTTTTGCAAGACGATATCCCAGTCTTTCCCCTAGATGAAGACTTTCACCTCTAAATAATCTTAATCTGACAAAATATAAAGGGATATAAACGAAAAGCGATAAAAAAAGAAAAAATGAATAGAGCACATACATTTTCAAATGACTATACTAAATTTTGTTTTGATTTACAAACGAGTTTAGTCAGTTTAGAAAGTTGAATCATTTAGGTCATTTGCAGCTGTCAAAACTGACTAAACTGAATAAGTGTTTATTTTTAGCTAAAATTTTGGTAACCTACAATAATCATTTATATTTATTTCCATAAGCCGACATAAATTTCTTAAGGATAAAAAAATGGAAGAAAAGAAAAAAAAGGAAAAAAAGCTGATTCCAGAAAAAAAAGAAGCATCTAAGACAAAAAAACAAGAGGACCTTGAGCCAGAAATAAAGAAAGAGGAAAAGAAAGAAAAGAAAGAAGAAAAAAAAGAGAAAATCCAAGAACAAAAAGCTGAAAAAAAGGAAGAAAAAATCACCCCTGAGAGCGAAAAACCTCCAAAAAAGATAGAGCCCCCACCAAAGCCAGAAAAACCTGAAGCCCCAGTCCCAACTTCCCCTTCAAAGAAAAAAAAGATCAATAAGATGACGCTCACCGAGGTTGAAGTAAAATTGGAAGTAATCAAAGAGAAAATGGGAGGTTTTGATTCTAAATATGCTCAGGAGCTCATCCAGAGAAAAAAACTTCTCACTTCCTAAAATAAATCATGCAGGAGATATTCCTTCTTTTACCTTAGGAAATCCTGCCTTATCTTAGCGATTCATTTTTCTATAAGTTTCTTCTTCCGGATACGATAATAAGGAATTAGAATTAAAATAATACCAAACAAGGAAAAAAAATACCAAAGGTCTACTCCCTTTTCTATACCATGAGCCATGAGAATAAGACTCCTTTGAATATGGATAAAAATTAGATTAAAAAAAATTAGACACAAATAAACAAATTCCTTTAAATCAGAAATGTGGCTCTTCCTCGCCTTGGTTGAATAGACATTAGCCCTCTTCAAAGCTCTTTTTTGAAGATGCTTATTCCTGCTCACAAAGTAAAAACTTAAATATAAAAGATTCTGAGCCAGAGGATAGATAAAAAATAAAGGAGTTTTTTTCACTTTGATAGTTTGCTGTCCAAGGAAATTGAGCCAGAGTGGTATTCTCTGCGGAAGTTTGGGATAAGCATAAAATGCCATAACCCAACTCAAAATGAGCAAAATCACATTGAAAATAAAAAGCAGCAAGATAGTCTTCTTTTTCATATCCATAGCTAAGCTAAAATCATATTATAAAGAGGGACAGGTTATATTTCTAGTCCAGCCATTTTAGCACGCAAGGTTTCCTAGAAAAAAAATACCAAACCTCAAGGACTAAATTCCAAACTCCAATGACCAAAACCTATGTTGGTTTAAGGTTGAATGTTTAAGGTTTAAGGCAAGAGTAGAAACTGGTTCAAGGTTGAATGTTTAAGGTTTAAGGTTTAAGAACTAAATGAAAAATATAAATACCTTAAACTTTAAACCTTAAAAAAATTGGTTTGGAATTTGGGATCTAGAATTTTATTTTCATTGTTTTTGGGGAAGGCTTTCTTAATAAGGATTAGCCTTCGGAATTCGTTCTTTGAGTTAATCCCATCAACCTGTTAAATATATTTACATCCCTACATTTTTCTGATAGTATTATTAATCATTTTAGAAGGAGAAGATATTAGTGCAGACTAAAGCAGAAAAAACTAAAATCATTCGGGAAAACAAAACTGCACCCAACGATACGGGTTCACCAGAAGTCCAAATAGCTTTACTAACCAACAGAATCAATTACCTGACAACACATTTTTCAACTCATAAAAAAGACTACCACTCCCGGACAGGCCTTATGAAAATGGTCGGGCGGAGAAAAAGACTTCTAGAATACTTAAAAAATCAGGATGTTAAACGCTACGAAAAACTAATCAAAAAGCTTAAGCTCAGAAAGTAAGCTTAATGCCTTGAGGATCAAGATGTCTGACAATAAAATCATTTTAGAAATAAACAATCGTACTCTATCTATCGAAATAGATAAAATCGGCAAACAGGCGGATGGATCTGCTCTGATCCGTTATGGTGACACAATCATGTTCATCTCCGCTACTTCAAAAAAAGAGGCAAAGGGAAAAAAATCCTTTCTTCCTTTGATAGTTGATTACCGGGAAAACACCTATGCCCATGGAAAAATACCTGGAGGTTTCTTTAAACGAGAAGGGAGACCATCAGAAAGAGAGATCCTTATCAGCCGATTAATCGACAGGCCTGTAAGATCACTCTTCCCTGAAGGATATTTTTACGACACTCAAATTGTTGCTCTTCTCCTCTCTGCTGATTTAGAGAATGAGCCCGACGCTCTAGGAATTATTGGTTCATCTGCTGCTCTGTATTTTTCTGATATACCTTTTACAACTCCGATTGGAGCAGTTAAAGTGGGATGCATCAATAATGAATTTATCATTAATCCCACCAGGAAGCAGCTCGAAGAGAGCTCTCTCAATATGGTAGTGGCAGGTATTGAAGATGGAATAGTAATGCTGGAAGCAGGTGCTACTGAAATTGAAGAGGAAAAAATCGTGGAAGCTGCTTCCTTAGCCCAAGAAACAATAATCAGAATCATTAAAGCCCAGAAAGACCTTTACAGCAGATTAAAAATACAAAAACGTGAATTTGTTGCTAATGAAGCAGATCAAGAAAAATATACAAAGATTGAACAGGAACTCTCTTCTATTCTACTTGAAGCAATCCAGATTAAACAAAAAAAGGCCAGAGAAGAAAGATTAAAACAAATCCTGAATTCCTTGCTCGCAGATATTCCCGAAGAAAACGAAGATGAAATAAACGAAATAAAAGAGATCTTCTTTCAAATTCAAAAAAAGTTGGTTCGCCACATGATCCTTAACGAGGGAAAAAGAACAGACGGAAGAGACATTGACAAAATAAGGCCCATCTCTGTGGAAATTGGGATGCTTCCCCGAACTCACGGCTCAGCCCTCTTTACAAGAGGTGAAACCCAATGCTTGGCTACTGTTACTCTCGGTACTTTTGAAGATGTCCAAAGATTAGATGGATTGGGAGCAGAAGATGAAAAAAGGTTCATGCTCCACTACAACTTCCCACCTTTCAGCGTGGGAGAAGTAGCCTTCTTAAGAGGACCAGGAAGGCGCGAAATCGGGCATGGGGCTCTGGCTGAAAAATCTATTCTCCACTCCATTCCTGATGAGGAAGATTTCCCCTACACGATACGGATTGTTTCAGACATTTTAGAATCCAATGGCTCCTCTTCCATGGCAACTGTTTGTGGCGGCGTTCTTTCTTTAATGGATGCAGGAGTCCCTCTTTCAATGATCGTCGCTGGAATCGCCATGGGTTTAATCAAAGAAGATGATAGATATACTATTCTTACTGATATTGCTGGTCTAGAAGACCATTTCGGTGATATGGATCTCAAAGTTGCAGGAACCGAAAAAGGCATCACTGCTATTCAACTCGATTTAAAGATTCCCTCTATCTCGATTCAAATCTTCAAAGAAGGCCTCTTTAAAGCCCGCGAAGCTCGCTTGAAGGTTCTTGATAAAATGAAGGAAGCGCTACCAGAACCCCGGCCAGAGATTTCCCCTTATGCTCCGCGTATCATAAATCTATTCATAAACCCTGAAAAGGTTGGCGATGTTATAGGTCCCGCTGGAAAAATCATCAAGAACATAATCTCGCAAACCAAGGCCAAAATAGATATCGAAGAAAGTGGCAAAATTACTATCGCCTCCTCTAACACAGAATCAGCTGAAAAGGCCAAAGAAATGATAAGGGAAATCACACTAGAAGCCGAAGTTGGAAAAGAATACACAGGAAAAGTCGTACGAATCGAGGACTATGGAGCCTTCGTTGAAATTCTTCCTAACATTGTAGGCCTGCTCCACATCTCAGAATATGCCCATCACAGAATTAGACAGATGAGAGATGTTGTCAAAATGGGACAAACAATCCGCACAAAAGTCATTTCTATAGACGATAATAATAAGGTAAGATTGAGCAAAAAAGCACTAGAACAACGCTCCCAAAGCTCTTATGATTCAAAGCAAACATACCATAAAAAATCTTCTATTAATCATGACCGGAATAAGAAGAATCGGTTTTAAATCCTTTGAAATAAGATCAACACAGATGGCCAAATTTTGTGTTCGAAAAAAAGGATTCACTTTAGTAGAGATGCTGGTTACTCTCACTATCCTTGCCATTTTAGCCGCGGCAATAATGCCGCTGGCTAAGATTGCCGTAAAAAGACAAAAGGAGATAGAGCTTAGAAGAAATTTAAGGATAATCAGAGAAGCCCTTGATGTCTATAAAAAGCTAGCAGACGAAAATAAAATCGACTTTGAGGATGATTCAGAGGGCTACCCTCCAGATTTAGATACTTTAGTAAAAGGAGTCGAGTTAAAGGCTGGGGAAGGAAAAGATGAATCAACAAAGATTGTTAAATTCTTAAGAAGAATTCCCAAGGATCCCATGACAAATTCTTATGATTGGGGATTAAGGTCTTATCAAGATGATCATGATTCTGACGCCTGGGGAGGAGAAAACGTCTATGACGTTTATACGAAAAGTTTAGGCACTGCCCTTGACGGAACTAAATACAGAGACTGGTAACAGAAAATAATTAAAAGTTAAGAGTTAAAAGTTAATAATTAATAATTAAATAAAATTATATTAGAAATTTGTGAATAAAATGGATATGAGTCAAAAGAGAAAAGGTTTTACACTGATTGAACTTATAATCGTTTTCACCCTGATAGGAATATTAGTAGGACTCGGTCTTCCCCAGTATAGAAATGCCGTGAAAAGGGCCAGGGAAGCTGTATTAAAAGAAGACCTCTTTCAAATGAGAGAATTACTCAATCAATATTACACTGATCAATGGAAATATCCTTCATCTCTACAAGTTTTGGTTGATGAGAAGTATTTAATGAAAATTCCCATCGACCCCATAACCAAATCGTCAGAAACTTGGGTAGAAGTTTATGATACTCTCACAGAGGATGACTTAATAACAGGAGTAGAGCCTGGAGTGATTGACGTTCTCTCTGGATCAGATGAAAAAGCTTTAGATGGGACACCATATAACACATGGTGATTTTTTTTCAATCATGAGAAAGAAAAAAGCTTACACAATAATCATACTCCTGTTTGCTATCTCTGTGATGGCTCTAGGTCTCATGGTTGCTGTTCCGGTCTGGCAGACTCAAATCCAGCGAGAAAAAGAACTTGAGCTGATTTTTAGAGGAAAACAGTATGTAGAGGCTATTCGATTATACCAGATAAAAAATCCAGGAAGCTTTCCCAAAACCCTTGATGAATTAATAGAGGAAAATTTTCTTCGCAAGCTATATAAAGACCCTGTAACCAAAAGAGGAGAATGGAACATCATTCTCCACGAAGAAGGAGTATCAACAAAAAAGAAAGGAGCTCCACAAAAAATCCTGGTAGCTCCTCAGAATGCTCTCACTTCTATTGATAACCCTCAAATTATTGGAGTAGTAAGCTCTTCGACTAAAAAATCTATAAAAATCTACCTCGACCAAGAGAGTTATGATAAATGGCTTTTCTTTTATGGGCAGGACCCTAAAAATTTACCCGAGATCATCTATTATGGCCAAGAAGAAAAGGATTAATGAACTCTATCCTGATCATCGCAGGTGAAAATTCGGGGGAAAAATACGGCGCTGACCTTGTCCATCAGTTTAAAAAGATCCAGCCCCATGCCAACTTTTTTGGCATCGGAGGAAAACACATGGCAGAAGAAGGGGTCAGCCTTCTCTTTTCCATAAAAGATCTGGCTGTTATCGGAATAGCAGAAGTTGTTTCTCATCTGCCTCGAATAAAAAAAATCTTCAACCGGATTAAAAAAGAAACAATAAAGAGACAACCTGTTGCAGCTGTTCTTATTGACTCTCCTGATTTTAACCTTCGTCTCGCAAAGACTCTCAAGAAACTATCAATTCCAGTCCTCTACTACATCAGCCCTACAGTATGGGCATGGAGAAAAGGAAGGCTCAAAACCATAAAAAAAACAGTTGAAAAGATGCTGCTCATCTTCCCTTTTGAAGAAAATATCTACAAAGAAAACGGCATTCCTGCTGTTTACGTCGGGCATCCTCTCAAGGAAAGAGTTGGAATTTCTATTTCTAAAGAAGAATTCTTTCTAAAATACAGACTTGACCCTCAAAAAATACTAATCTCGCTACTCCCGGGAAGCAGAAGGAATGAAATAAAACATCACATGCCCATCTTAGTCAAGGGATTACAGAAAATCAAAAAAGAATTTAATGTCCAGTTTGTTCTACTTCAAGCAGAAAATATCGATAAAATTTTTCTCTCAAATTTCATCCCCCCCAGCTTTGAGAACATGAACGTTCTTACAGAGGACAGCTATGAAGCTATTGCATTCAGTGACGTAGCACTTTCTTCATGTGGAACAGCCAATTTGGAAGCTGCTCTCCTGGAAACACCTCTCATTTCTTTTTATCATATCTCTCCACTAACCTTTCATCTTGGAATAAAATTCATTAAAATAAATAATTACAGCATTGTTAACATACTCTCTGAGAAAAAAATCATACCCGAGTTGATCCAACGGCATTTTTCTCCAGAGAATATTTTTCAGGAAACAAAAAAAATCCTTTATTCTGAGGTTGTTAGATCAGAGATGATTACACACTTTAAGAGAATTAAAGATATCCTTGGAGAAGAAATCGCTTCTCAAAATGCTGCTAAAGAACTAAAAAGGCTTATTTCAAATAAAGAATAAATTAAAAATTATGAACCAAGATTATCGACTTTAAAATCCAGCAGAGAGAACAAAATCTAGTCTGTCATACAATTTCAGCCCATTCTTTTCAATACTGCCGGCTTTTAGCTCCAAGACATACATCGCTGGAATCGAGGAAGAATAGGAAGGGCAAGGTATTTCCTTGCAGGGTGGCACACACTTTTCAATGTGAATAATCCTTTTTTCATGATCTAACCAAAGAATATCAAGGGAGATCTTCATGTTTTTCATCCAGAAGGAATGAATTCCTTCCTCTTCGAAAACAAAGAGCATTCCTTGGTCAGAATCGATTCTCTCACGAAACATGAGACCCCGTGCTCTTTCTTCATTAGAAACAGCCAGTTCAGCTGTGATAGATACCTCATTGGGGAAGAAAATATGTACAAATCTCTCATGATCGACCTCTGTCGAGAATAGAACGGAAAAAACTGTCATTAAAGCTAATAGTATGTTAGCCATTCTCTCTATTTAAAATCCCATAGTTCTTAGTAGAAAAAGGATGAAATTGATCATTGTCTTCAACCGCTTGTAAATACATTATGGCTCATTTTTTATCTCTTGTCTTGCCTGTCTCGCTTGCCTTGCTTGTCTTACAAGATTTTTAATGTGTCGATACTAACGGAACAAAGCGGACAGGGAGGAGTTTTTTTATCTTAAATTTCTTCTTTTCTCTAATTACGAGAACCAATTCCTGAAATGTGGCTCCAATAGGAATAATCATTTTCCCATACATTTTTAACTGCTCCTTTAATGCCTTAGGTACTCCAGCTGGAGCAGCAGTAACCATTATAGCATCATAGGGAGCATGCTCTTTCCATCCCAATGTGCCGTCTCCTATTTTAAAAAATATATTCACGTATTTTAATTCTTTTAGTACTTCCTGAGCTTTAACAGAAAGGGAACCTATCAGTTCCAGAGTGAAAACTTCTTTAACAATCTCATTCAAAATAGCTGTTTGATATCCAGACCCAGTTCCAATCTCCAAAACTCGTTCACTTCCATTTAATTGAAGAGCTTCAGTCATATAAGCCACGATATAGGGTTGTGAAATAGTCTGTCCTTCTCCAATAGGAAGAGGTTCATCATTGTAAGCATATGATCTCATGTTTTCAGGAATAAACAAATGGCGAGCAACTTTTTTCATTGCTTCAAGAACTCTTTTATCTTTTATTCCTCGGCCAACAAGCTGAGTTTTGACCATTCTTTCTCTTTCTTTATCAAAATCTTTTGCCATCTTAAATCACTAATGAATGGTTACTATTTACGGCCTCTGCCTTTATTGTTTAGTTAATATTTTTTATATCACATTATACTCTATTTTTACAAAATTTTAAAAAATCCTGGAAATTACTAAAATTCCAAATCACAAACCCCAAACTCCAAACAAATTCAAATTATCAAAATCACAAAACAAATTTCGTAAGCCTTAAACCGTAAGCCGAAAAAATCAAAACTAATTTCTGTTAATCTGTTTGTCTGTTAATCGGTTAATCTGTTATTTTAATTAAAATATTTAACTGACTAACTGATTAACTGACTAACTGATTAACTGACTAACAGACTAACCGATCAACAGTCTAACAGTTCCTTTTCCCATATATTATTTGTCTTGCCTCTTTGTCTTGCCAGCAAAGCGTTGTCTTGCCTGCCCGTTAGGGCATTGTCTTGCTATGCATGTTGTCTTGCCCTTTAGTTTGTCTTGCTTTTATTATTATCTGAGTTACTGTGTCTTTAAATTTGTTAATACGCTCTGGCAAAATAGACCAAGACATCAGATTTTTCTCCGCAGAAAAGGCAATTCCCAACAGCCTTCTCCTTATCCTTCTTGAACGGTATGACTCGGATTGTACCCATTGTCTCATCTTTAATCTTTTCTTCACAGGCTTGTTTACCGCACCAAAAAGCTTTTATCAGTCCTTTTTTCGAATCTAAAACGGATTTAAAATCTTCAAATTTTTGAACCTCATGCGTATTCTCCAGCTGAAACCTTAATGCTTTTTCCAGCATGGACTTCTGGATACGCTTGAGAATCTCAGCCACATCTTGCTTCAAAGAATCAAGGGAAATAATTTCTTTATCCATTGTATCACGCCGGACAGAAACAGCGTGATTTCCTTTGATATCTCTGGGTCCAATTTCTAACCTTAAAGGAACTCCCCGCATTTCCCATTCAGAAAACTTCCAGCCAGGAGTGAATTCTTCTCTTGCATCAAGATTCACTCTCACTCCAATGTATTTCAGTTCACTCTCGATATTCTGAGCTACAGGGAGAACATTTTCCTTCCAGTTTCCTACAGAAATTGGGATAATCACCACCTGAATAGGAGCAATCCTAGGAGGAAATATTAAACCAGAATCATCACCATGAGACATAATCAAAGCACCTATAAGACGAGTGGACATTCCCCACGAACTCTGCCAGACATACTGAAGTTTTTGGTCTCTATCTTCAAACCGGATGTTGAAAACCTTTGAAAAATGTTGCCCTAAATTGTGAGACGTTCCCATCTGAAGGGATTTTCCATCTGACATCAATGCCTCGATGGCGTAGGTTTCTAAAGCCCCTGCAAATTTTTCTCTTTCCGTCTTTTTTCCTGATATAACCGGTATAGCAAGTTCAGATTCAACGAACTCCTTATACATAGAAAGAATCATCAATGTTTCTTCCTGGGCCTCCTCATATGTTTCATGAGCTGTATGACCTTCTTGCCACAAAAACTCAGTTGTCCTCAAAAAAGGCCTCGTTACTTTTTCCCAGCGGATGATATTAGCCCATTGGTTTATTAAAACAGGTAAATCTCTCCAAGATTTAATCCACTTGGAATACATATTGCCTATGATGGCTTCTGAAGTGGGACGCACAGCCAACTTTTCTTCAAGTTCTTCCTTTCCGCCATGAGTCACCCAAGCCACTTCCGGAGAAAATCCTTCTAAATGCTCGGTCTCTTTCTGAAGATAACTTTCAGGAATAAATAGAGGAAAATATGCATTCGAGTGCCCAGATTCTTTTATTCTTTTATCGAGAAGATAACTTATGTTTTCCCATATAGCAAACCCATAAGGCCTTATAACCATCATCCCTCTTATCGGTGCATAATCAGCCAGTTCTGCTTTTCGAATAATCTCCGTATACCACCTGGAAAAATCTACGCTTTTAGGAATTATTTGCTTGACTAATCTCTCATCTTTATTCAATTCTCACTCCGTGGATTAGACTTTCGGACATTCTATATTTTGCCTTTTTCTTTGTCAAGAAATGGCACTAACCATTTCAATAATTAGAAAAGCTATTGACTTATAATTATTATTCAGTTTGGGATTTAAGCATGAATTGGGAAAAAATGAAGGGGTGAAAAACCATTGTAAAAAATTCACCCCTTATTTCATCCAAAGGGGTGATTGACCCAGTAAAAAAAATGTGACATCTTACTCTCGCCATAATAAGGAAAAGGAAGCAAGCATGGTGAAGAAAAGCTCTATTGAAGATCTCAACAATCTTAAGAAGAAAGAGAAAGGATTCAATCTTCCTCTTTACACTTTAGTAGAAGGGACAGACGTATTTGGAAAAGGGTTCAATGAAAAAACCACCCTGTCTTATATAAGCCACAACGGCTCATCCTTCTGGTTGAAAAATTCAGTCCCAGTAGGCAGCGAATTAAAAATCATCATCGACCTTCCTCCAAATCTCACAAAGGAAAAAGCTCTAAAACTCATCATCAAAGGAAAAGTGGTTTTTATAGAAGCCCCTGAAGATCAAAACTCTAGACATCGTGTATCTATCAGATTTGAGAATAAATACATTATTAGAGCCGACGGGTGAGAAATATTAGTCTAGAAGCCTGAGAAAAAAAGTTAAAACCATCAAAAATAAAAAAAATCTCAATAAGCAATTAGTCACCAATTTAACCTTTTCCGATGATAAAGAATGAAAAAAAATCACCCCATGATTCATCTATAAAAGCGATTGATTAAAAGTCCAGCATCTGGCACAATTCAGTCTAAAATGAGTTTAACACGAACTTTGTACAAACCCTACACTCAAGAGACTACCAAAGTTATAAAGCGAGAACGCTGCTTTGAAATGTCTCTTCCAACTATGGTAAAAGGAGTCAATACTGGAGGAGATGAATTCGAAGAGCAGACTGAAATTACTTCCATAAGCTCTCAACACGTTGCTTTCTTGCTAAAATCTAAAGTGATAATCGGTTCCCAGTTGAATGTATGTCTGGAAATACCTAAAACCCTCATTCTTGAAAACCATCTTAAGCTTCTGGTTTCAGGAAAAGTAAGCATTGTTCAAGCAGATGTAAAAAACAAAAATGGTCAGCTTGTTTCAATACAATTAGATAAAGCTTATAAAATACAACCTTCTTCCATAAAAACATGACTCCATAATTCTTTCTCTTTCTATTACTTTCCCTTGACAACAAATTTTTGATTTTATAAGATATTCCTAAATATAGAGATAAATGGAAACTTATAGATTTAAAAAGGGGTAAAAAGAAAGCAACAGCAATGAACAAAATGAAATCCCAGAGTTTAGATGAAAAAAACATCAAGATTCTTGTCTACTGTACATCAGATCTAATCCTCTCAGGAATTTTAAAAGCATTAGAACCAGCTTTAGATATTGAAGTAATCAATATCGAAAAAAGCACAATCGAATCTTTTCTAGAATCGATAAAGAAACTTTGCCCTCACATTGTTTTGTTGACAAAATCAGAGCCTTTACCAAACATTCAGGAAATCTGTAAAGCAATCCGGGAGATCTCAAAGGAGCAAGCAAAATTTCAACTGATTCTTTTAGGCAATATTCCTTCTCATGAAGAAATTGTCGGCCTTATGAACACAGGTGTAAGAGGATACTTTGATCTAAATGATCCTTCAAATCAATTAGCAGACGCCATTCATATCGTTCATAAAGGGGAAATCTGGCTGCCCCGAGACAAGATGAGCAGCATAATGGACCGGATAATTTCTGTTGTGGGCCGAGATCTTAAAGAAAAGACTCTCGACCAACTTACCCCTACAGAATTTCAAGTTCTAAGACTCATCGGACAAGGAAAGAGTAATGATGAAATTGCTGAAGCAATGTTTATCAGCAAAAACACTGTAAGATCCCATATAAAAAGCATATATGCCAAGCTTGATACCCACAGCAGACTCCAGCTCGCTCTGTATGCCATTAATTCTGCTCTGTTTTAATCTGTCAAAGTTATTCAAGAGGTAATTATGACAAATACATCATCTTCAAAAAAACCCCCCAAGAAAATTGCCATAAAAGAAAAATCTCAATCCAACACTAAGTTCAACCGACGGGAAGAATGGCGCTTCGAGCTGCCTCTTTCAGTCCTTGTCGAAGGAAAGATTTCCAGAGGAAAAAAGTTCAAAGAGGAAACAATTCTCCAGAATATTAGTTCAGGAGGAGCATATTTTTGTCTTGACTCGGGTGTCACAGTTGGTTCAAAACTCAATCTGGTTATCGAGGTCCCTGATAAATTAACCGAGGGCAAAAAAGTAAAACTTTCTCTCGGAGGACTCACCGTCCGTCTAGAGAAACCCATACAAAAAGGCAAAAAACAAGGTATAGCTCTCCGGTTCAGTAAAAAATTCGAATTCATCACAGAAGACGAAGAAAAATAAAACAACTCAAATCTCAATACCCAAAGCTCATAATTGTTTTAAATTTTTGTTTTAATCTAATTTACTGTTAACTAAATAAAACAGACCAAACGGTTTGAACAGACTTAACGGACAAAACATAATAATGTTGATAGTCGCTCTTACAGGAGGAATAGCTGTTGGTAAGTCAGTCGTCACAAAAGTTTTAAAAGAGCTTGGCTGCTTCATTCATCAGGCGGACAAAATAGCCCACCAACTTATGGCTCCAGAAAAACCGGCATGGAAAAAAATTGTGGACCACTTCGGCTCAAAAATCCTTAGCCAAGACAATACAATAAATCGCTTTAAGTTAGGAGCCATTGTTTTTTCAGATGAGAAAGAACGGCTCTTCCTCAATAAACTCCTTCACCCACTTGTTTTTGAAAAGAAAAAAGAAATCATCAATAAGCTCAAAAAAGAAGGAGAGTTCAAAATATTCGTTTCTGAAGCTGCTTTAACTTTGGAATCAGGATATGCTGATTTTTTTGACAAAATTGTTGTAGTTTACTGTAAAAAGGACGTTCAGATAGAAAGATTAATGGAACGGGATCAAATCAGCAAAAATGAGGCCATAAAAAAAATAAAAAGTCAAATGCCACCAGAAGAAAAGCTGAAGTTTGCCAATTACATTATCGATACCTCTAGCACACTCAAAAGCACTATAGAGCATACAGAAAGAGTTTTTAGAAATCTGATGATGGACTACGAAATTAAACTTAAAACTAATTTCTGTTAGTCAGTTAGTCAGTTAATCAGTTAGTCAGTTTGTCTGTTAAATATTTTAATTAAAATAACAGATTAACAGTCTAACTGACTAACTGTCTAACTGATTAACTGTCTAACTGATTAACTGTCTAACTGATTAACTGTCTAACTGATTAACTGATTAACTGATTAACATAATTCAAGTTTGAGCTGTTTATGATTTCAGGGAAGCAGCAAGAAGGGGAATCATGATCTCATGATGACCTATAAAATAAAATCCTTTTCCTTTCTCTCCTAATGGTCTTTTGACCACATTCTGATAAGGTCGATAATGATGAATAAAGTCAAAAACAGCTGTTGAAAAAGCCTCTACATGCCCTTGTTTATTCCTAGCAAAAGATAAGGCTTTAAGAAAGACCTCAGGTAAAATTACTGCTGAGCCAACATTCACAAAAACTCCTCCCCCTCCAAGCTTCTCCAATAAGGAGCAGAACAGGAAAAAATCTCTTAGAGATGCCTTTCCCAAAGCTTCGCCCTTAATTTTTGGATGAAAATGAATAATATCCGTACCAATTGCTACATGAACTGTAACAGGAACATTTAAATTATAGGCAGCGGATAAAAGGCTGAATTTTTTATAAGGGAAATCCGAATCAGCTATCATTTTACTTACAGCTTCACCTAAACCAAGCTCTCCTTCTGCTCCCGAACTTATAGCATCATTCAGCATATCGCCTGTCTCTTTGGCCATGCCAAAATGTCCATTTTTTATCTGAAACTCAACTTCTTCAGAGGTTTGACCAGCAAAAGCAATTTCAAAATCGTGAATAATTCCAGCCCCATTCAAAGCTAAAGCGGTTATCCAGCCTCTCTTCATCATGTCGATAATAATCGGACTCAATCCCACTTTGATGACATGGGCCCCTAAGGCAAAAATAATGGCTTTATTCCTATCTCTTGCCTCTTTCATTAAAGAAATAAATTCTTTAAAATCCTTTCCTGCTAAGATATTAGGAAGGCTATCAATAAATTGAGTAAAAGTTTTGTCCGGATTAAAGACATGGGCGAAATTTTTAACATCTACCTTACTCCTTCTTGACTGTAGAGAATAGGTCTTTAATCCTTTAGGAGAAGCTGGCTTTATTTTATATTTACTCATAATTATATCGAGTCTAGTCTGTTTTGTCCTTTCAGACTATTATGTTCGGACGAGCTGCAATGTTACAAAGAATTGCATTAGCCTTGATCATCTTAAGGCAAATTACTGACTTAACGGACACAACGGATTAAGAGGTCTAAACAGAGATCTTTCTAAAAAATGAAAAAAGAAGCATTTTTGAAAGCTAGATATTTTTCAAATCCTGGCCGGGTTTAAATTTTATCCTTTTTCCTTTTTTAATCTTGATCTGTTTTTTTCGCCTGATGTCTCTTCCATACCCTGTTTTTTTTGAAACTACCTTAAAACTAGCAAACCCTCTGATTTCTATCTTCTCATTTTTTACAAGAGATTCCTTTAAAGATGCAAGTATAGTCTCCACGATTGACAATGATTTCGCCCTGTTGAATTCTGATTTCTTCTCGATCTCTAGGACGATATCATTCTTGATCATTAAAGTCTCCTTTTGACCTTATTGATAGATTATAATTAATTTATTGAAAATAAAAAGTCAAGATAAATTATTGACTTACTATAAGCTACTTTCTATAATGATATCACAGTGAAAAAAATTTTTCTCGCTTTCTTCCTCATTGCTCTGCTTCCATTCATGGGCCATGCATCAATCTTAAAAATCACAATTGATGATCCTATCCATCCTATTACTTCAGAATACATCCGAAATGCTATCGACAGGGCAGAAAGAGAAAATGCCCGATTACTCATCATAGCCCTAAATACTCCCGGGGGACTGGATACTTCTATGAGAGAAATCATTGAAAGAATCCTTAGCTCAAAAACACCGATCGTAGCATTTGTCAGCCCCAGCGGAGCACGCTCTGCTTCAGCAGGATTTTTTATCGCTATAGCCTGTGACATCTTTGTCATGGCACCCGGAACAAATACAGGGGCAGCCCATCCTGTTGGCGTATCTATCACAGGACAATCTATGGATAAGACCATGGAAGAAAAGGTCACTCATGACGCAGCTTCTTATATTAGAACCATAGCTGAAAAAAGAGGCAGAAACATCAAAATGGCTGAGGACGCTGTGAGAAAAAGTTTATCTTATACAGAAAAAGAAGCCCTTGAAGGGAATTTGATCGATCTAGTGGCAAAAAGTGAAGATGAAATTATTAATTATTTCAATGGGAAATATATCAAAAGATTCGATGGAGAAAAATTATTATTGGAGCTTGAAGGCGAAAAGGTTGTTGATATCCCCATGTCAGCCAGACAGAAATTTTTGATTACCATTTCCAATCCTAACCTGGCTTATATTCTTCTCATGTTGGGTTTACTCGGACTTTATTTTGAATTTTCTAACCCTGGTGCTATTTTGCCCGGGGTATTAGGTGGGATTTGTCTCCTTTTAGCAATATTTTCTTTTCAAATCTTGCCTATTAACTACGTGGGCTTGATTCTAATCTTACTAGCCATCGGCTTATTCATACTGGAAATAAAGGTTCAGAGCTATGGAATTTTATCTATAGGAGGAATCACAGCTATGGTAATTGGCTCAATTATGCTAATAGACGCTCCTATTCCAGAATTGCGACCCAGCCTGAATTTCATAATCCCTGTGGCCATAGGCCTTTCTCTAATCTTCATATTCCTGATTATCATTGTAGTTAAGGCCCACATAAAAAAGGCCTGTACTGGAGAAGAAGGTCTTACAGGAGAAATAGGTGTAGCCCAAACCAACTTGAATCTGGAAGGAAAGGTTTTTGTCCACGGTGAGATATGGAATGCCGAAGCACTTGAGGAAATTCCTAAGGGCACAAAAGTAAAAGTCATCGAAGTTTTGAAAAACTTAAAAATTAAAGTAACCAAAGTTTAAAAATTATATGAAGAGAAAAAACCACAAAGGAAACTACGTGGTTAAATTTGGAACCTAACTCTTATTTAAGGAGGTAAATATGAATCTGTTTACTTTTCCAATTATAGTCATAGCCTTTATTGTTCTCTACCTATTAAATGCGATCAAGATCTTAAAAGAATACGAAAGAGGAGTAATCTTTCGTCTTGGTCGTGTTCTTTCAAAACCTAAAGGGCCAGGGCTCATTTTCGTTTTCCCACCAATCGACAGAATGGTCAGAGTAAGTCTTCGAATCGTAGTCATGGATATCCCTGCTCAGGATGTCATCACTAAAGACAACGTTTCAGTCAAGGTCAACGCAGTTGTCTATTTTCGCGTCATGGCTCCACAAAAAGCTGTGCTTGAGGTACAAGATTATCTTTTCGCCACATCCCAGCTTGCTCAAACAACGCTTCGAAGCGTATTAGGAGAAGTAGAACTCGATGAGCTTCTCTCTGGAAGAGAAAAACTCAACGCTCAACTTCAAGATATCATAGATAAACACTCAGACCCATGGGGAATTAAGGTTCAACTCGTCGAAATGAAACATGTCGATCTTCCAGAAAACATGGTCAGAGCCATCGCCAAGCAGGCTGAGGCTGAAAGAGAAAGAAGAGCCAAGGTTATTCATGCAGAAGGAGAATTTCAGGCCGCAGGCAAACTGACTGAAGCTGCTGATATCATTTCAACCAACCCGCAGGCATTGCAACTCAGGTTTTTGGGCACGCTCACAGAAATTGCAACTGAAAAAAATTCAACCATCATTTTCCCGCTCCCCATTGATATGTTGAAGGCGTTCGTGTATAAAAAGGAAAAATAATAGAAAAGACAAAAATGAGCAATAAAGATTACAGAGAACTTCAGCTCTCAAGTTCTCAGCTCGTTCTTATTTTCCTGGGAATACTGATCCTCGGTATTGTTATTTTCATTCTTGGTGTATCCGTCGGCAAAAAACAGGCTCAGCTTGTCAAGGAATCACAAATATCAGCAGATAAAATGATAGAGCAGGTCAAGGAGGAAAAACCTCTCCCTGTCCAAGAACAAAAGGAATCTACATCCAAAGAATTGAAAGATTCCATCAGTAAAGAATTGGCATCTCACCAAAAAATCAAAGAAGAGACTCAAGAACAAACTCCAGTAGTAGCAAAACAAAATCTTTATTATATCCAGGTAGGAGCTTTTAGAGATAAAAATGCTGCCTTTTCCATTGCTGAATCTTACAAAATAAAAGGCTATGATGCGATTGTGCTTAACCCTCTCCCTTCAGACAAAAAAGCTATCTATAGAGTAAGGATCGGAGGATTCAATACCAGGGACCAAGCCGTTAAAATAAAAGCAGAACTGATAAAGTCAGAAGGAAAGAAAAAGAGCGACTACTTCATAATAAAAGATTAAAGCCCCCGTTCATCCGTTAGTCTGCTATGTCTGTTGAGTCCATTTTATACCCCCGTATAGATATTATTAAATAAGGGCATAAGCGGATAAAACTGAAGGTTTTTTATCTTGAAAATAAGATTAACTGATATATTCCTAGCCATATCAAGCGGTATTCTCACAGCTCTTTCTTTTCCAAAGTTCAATCTTTCTTTCTTTGCCTGGATCTCTCTCATTCCCCTTTTATTTATAATTTTAAAAAAAAGCCCAAGACAAGCATTCTTTCTTGGCCTGATGGCCGGGGCCTCATATTATGCTGTCCTTATTTACTGGATCCCTTCTGTTCCCGCTCATTACGGCAATCTTTCTATTGGAATTAGTATATTAATTTACTTGATATTTGTTCTCTTTTTAGCTCTTTTTTGGGCATTTTTTTCTTTTTTTTCTTCCAAAATCTATCAATCATTCCCAAAATTCATTTTTTTCCTCATTCCATTCCTCTGGATTTCTTTTGAATACATTCTGACCTATCTCCTCACGGGATTCCCCTGGGGTTTGCTTGGTTACAGCCAGTATAAAAACCTTTACTTTATTCAGATGGCATCTGTAACCGGAGTATATGGACTTTCCTTTGTACTTGTCCTTTTTCAAAGTCTGTTTCTTTTCTCTATGAATTGCAGGAAAAGAGCACCATTTTTTGCGGCTGTAGCCTTTGTCCTCATTATTCATTTGGGCGGATTTATAAGCATAAAAAAAATTACTCCCACCGAAAACTCCTTCCCAGCATCAGTCATTCAGGGAAATGTTTCTTCTGATATATATTGGGACAGGATATCTGCCCAAGAGATACAGGATCTCTTTGGCCAACACCTTGAGCTAAGCCATCAGGCCTATGCTGAAGGCTCTCACTTGATCATCTGGCCCGAATTCTCTGTCCCTCTTTGTTTTAGTTGCTCATACGGCATCTATCAAGAATTCAAGGAAAGGCTCTTTCAATTTGTGCAGAAAACAGGCTGTACTCTTCTACTTGGAACAAACGAAACCACAAGAGCCGAAGAGGGAGTTGACTACTATAATACAGCCTTGTGTCTCAGCCCAGACCTATCTACAAATTATTACTATAAAATGCATCTCGTTCCTTTTGGCGAGTACACTCCCTACAAAAAAATCTTTTTCTTTATCCAAAAAATGACCCATGCCATCGGAGATATAACACCTGGAAACAAATTCATTCTCCATCAATTCAAAGGGGAAAAATTTGGATCTCCCATATGCTACGAAATTATCTTCCCTAATTTGGTGCGAAAATTTGTAAAAAAAGGAGCAAATTTTTTAGTTACCATTACCAATGATGGTTGGTATGGAAAAAGTTCCGCTCCATACCAGCATTTTTCTATATCTGTTCTAAGAGCTGTAGAAAACAGACGATATCTCCTAAGAGCAGCTACGACCGGAATAAGTGGTATAATTGATCCATATGGTCATATTCTTGCAAAATCTGAATTGATGACAAAGACATGTCTTTCACAAAACATTACTCCTTCACGGACACTAACCCCCTACGCAAAATATGGTGATTATCTCTCAATCGGAAGCTTGACTTTTGGAAGTATATTCCTTATCCTTTCCTTGAGAAAGAGAAAAAATGAAAGAAAAAAACGCCCCTCCAAAGGAAAGCTTTTCTGAGCTTCAAGCTAAAATAAAAAAATGCCTCTCTAAATTCGATGAACTGCGAGGCTTTCTTTGACCTCAGTCAAAAGAAGGCTGAGATCGAGGCCATAAACAAAGAACTATCTACCCCTAACATCTGGAAGAACCAGAAAAAATCCCAGTCCTTACAGCAGACCAAAAAAAAATTGAAAAGAGATGTCCATCTTTTCTCAAGGATAAACGAAAATAAAGAAGAACTAGAGGTTTTAACAGAACTGGCTGAAGAAGAGGAAGATGTCGAAGAAGAATTAAAGCAGAGTCTGGCCACTTTTGAAAAAGATTTGACAGAGGCAGAACTTCAAACCCTTTTCTATGAGGAGGATGACTTTAGAAACGCAATACTAACCATCCACCCTGGCGCCGGAGGAACTGAATCCCAGGATTGGGCACAAATGCTCCTTCGTATGTACCTGAGATATGCTGAAAGAAAAAAATTCAAAGCGGAAACTATTGACTCTCAACCGGGAGAAGAAGCTGGTCTCAAGAGTGTTACTGTCCGATTCGAAGGAGATTATGCCTACGGCAATTTAAGCCAAGAATCAGGCGTCCATCGTCTAGTAAGAATATCTCCGTTTGATGCAAGCAAAAGGCGGCACACTTCTTTTGCTGCTGTCTTTGTATATCCTGAGGTTGATGAAGACATAGAAGTTGAGATAAACCCTGATGATTTAAGGATTGACACCTTCCGTTCTTCAGGACGTGGTGGTCAACATATTAATGTAACAGACTCTGCCGTTAGAATCACCCATATACCCACAGGTATAGTCGTCCAATGCCAGAATGAAAGGTCCCAACACAAAAATAAAGCAACCTCAATGAAAGTCCTTAAAGCCCGACTCTATGATCTCGAAAAGAAAAAGAAACGTGAAAAGCTTGAAAAATTAGAGGATGCAAAACCAGATATAGCCTGGGGAAATCAAATCCGTTCTTACGTGCTTCATCCCTACCGAATGATAAAGGATTTAAGAACAAATGTAGAATCTGGAGATGTTGAAAGAGTCATAGATGGCGACATAGATGAATTTATCAAAGCCCTTCTTCTCCTTCGGATTAAAAGTAAGGAGTGAGGAGTAAAACAACTCAAAGCTCAAAACTCGAAACTAATTTCTGTTAATCTGTTTGTCTGTTAATCGGTTAATCTGTTATTTTAATTAAAATATTTAACAGACAAACTGACTAACTGATTAACCGACTAACTGATTAACTGACTAACTGATTAACCGACTAACTGATTAACTGAGTCACTTTATCTTCTCTTTTGATTCTTCCCATATCTCATCCATTTCTTCCAGAGTTGCTTGACCCAATTCTTTTCCCTCTTTCTTTAATTTCTTCTCTACGTATTCAAACCTCCTGAGGAATTTTTCATTAGCCCGTCTTAATGCAATCTCAGGGTTTACCCAAAGAAGACGGGACACATTTGCCACTGAAAACAAAATG
>DAOVDU010000112.1 GCA_030669305.1 Candidatus Aminicenantota bacterium | reverse complement strand
ATGGCAGGGGGATTGTTATGGCATTTTTTTAGTGATAAATTTCAAGAGATATTCTCTGGGAACACCCAGAAATCCTCGCCGCCACAGACGGTCACACTTGGAGCATGCTTCAAAGTCATCGATATCCCCTTCGGCTAACTTCTTTCGCAGAAAAACCATTTTCTCGTTGTTCCAGATCTCTTTCAGGGATGAATCTTTTGCATTTCCCGCAATATAGCAGCCGAAGAAATCCTGAGTACAGGGTAAAACCTCCCCGTTCCAATAAATGATTAAAGCATTCCAGGGAAAAGGACAGATAGAGTATTTTTCGCCATGCCTTTTTTCCCCAAACTCTCCTGCCCAGTTATGCAATTCTTTCATGACAAAACTATTCAGAGGAAGATTTTTGAAAAGTTCCTGAAATTTTTCCTTTTCCTGCGAAAGTTTGTCTTTGCCTTTATTGTTGAATTTAATGACTTCAAGGGCAGTTTTCGGCCTTTTCGATTGAGCTTCCTTCTTTATCTCTAAAAAGCGGATGATATTCTTGACGGTCATATCAAAGTCGCCGCCTTTCCTGATTTTCTCATAGGTTTCCTTGTCATACCCGTCAAAAGAAAAAGAGAGGCAGTCCAGGCCGGACTTGATAATTTTGCGGGACAAATCTTCCGTAAGAAGCGATCCGTTTGTGTGAAGACGGATGAACACCTTGTTTTTTTTGGCATACTCGATTGCCTCTATAAGCTGAGGGTGCAGCATGGATTCTCCACGGTGAGCCAGGTTTATATCGAAGATGAAGTCCTGTGCTTCATCCACTATTTTCTTGAACAACTCGATCTCCATGAACCCCTTGTCTTCCTTTTTGAGGTCTTTGTTGGGGCACATCACACACTTGTAATTGCAGTAACTTGTGAGTTCCACCCAAAGCCTTACAGGCAGGTAGGGAAGCTTTGTCGACTTTTTGCGGTAGTGGTAGAAAAGTTTCACCAGACGGAGCCAGTATTTAAGAGAGTTCATTTCCTATTCTTTTCTTCTGACTCTTTGATGACAACAGAGCATGTCATGTCTCCGATGATATTGGTGGTGGTTCTGCACATGTCGAGGAATCTGTCCACTCCTAAAATAAGGGCTATTCCTTCAAGAGGAATTCCGATTTGCTTCAGCACCATGGCAAGGGTGATAATACCTGCAGCAGGAACGCCTGCAGCCCCTACAGAGGCTAAAGTTGCCATCAAAACAATAGTCACTTGATCCATGAAGGCTAAGGGGATGCCGTAGATTTGGGCGATAAAGATGGCGGCTACACCTTGATACAGGGCAGTTCCGTCCATATTGATGGTTGCACCGAGAGGAATGACAAAGCTTGAATATTCCCGCGATATCCCGATGTGTTCGACACTTTCCATGCTAACAGGTAATGCTGCGTTTGAACTTGATGTGCTGAAGGCGATGACCATGGCATCCTTTGTAGCCTTTAGGAATTTGAGTGGGCTCATCCGGCCGAGAATCTTTAAGGAAAGGCTGTTTATGCTCACTGTATAGATTAGGAGTCCTCCTACCACTACGAGGGAGTACTTGAGGAGTGTGACAAGTATGTTTACTCCGTATCGGCCGATCACCGAAGCGATCAAAGCCATAACGCCATATGGAGCGAGCCTCATGGCGATGTGGACTACCTGGATGATGGCGTCATTCAGGCCATCGAGAAATTTAATAAGGATTTCTGATTTTTCTCTTTTTATCAGAGTTAGAATAGTGCCGAAGAGAAGTGCCAGGAAGATAACCTGCAGCATGTTTCCTTCAACCAGGGTTTTTATTGGGTTTGTCGGGACAATGTTGACCAGAACATCTATGGCAGAAGGCTTTTCTTCCATTTGTTCTATCCCGACCTGAGCTGTGGATTCATAATTCTTGTAAAGCTCTGCCTTGACTTCTTCATTCAAACCTGCACCGGGTTTCACAACATTAGCAAGAAACAGGCCTATAGAGATGGCGATCATCGTGGTTATTGAAAAGTAGACAATGGTTTTTATGCCGATTCGGCCAAGCTTCCGCAGGTCTCCAAGGCTTGCAGTTCCCAGCATGAGCGAGACAAGAACCAGGGGCACAACAATCATAGTGATAAGACGGAGGAAGATTGTCCCTATGGGTTCGATAATCGTGGCTTTTTCGCCAAAAACAAGTCCTACGATGACCCCTAAGATCAATCCTATGAAGATCTGGGTGTGTAATTTGATTTTCTTCATGCTATCAGCATGCACTCAATTTTAAAGCCTATAATATATAGTTAGCCAGTTTAAGTCAATTTGGAAAAGGAGAATGGTAAATGGTAAATGGTAAATAGTGAATGGTTAATGGTAAATAGCTTTCTTGCCTTAAACCTTAAACCTTAAACCATCATTTCATCTTACGGTGTACGATTCTTCAGTCTCCCCCTCTCCCTCTCGCCCACTCCCCTTGTCTCCCTGTCTTCTCACTGGTTCCAGTCCGGGAAAACATCGTTCCCCGGGGAGTCGAAGAGGAAGATGACCTTGCGGGTCTTGACCTCGATGATGTAAAGCTTCCAGTCGCCGTTGTGGTCGTATTGGTCCGATGAGTTAAAGACGATGTATTTACCGTCAGGAGACCAGGAGGAAAAATAATCATAGGTTTCATTCATTTCTGTTAACCTGATTTTCTGGCTTCCGTCCGGATTCATGATCCAGATATCGCCTTTCCCATCTGCTTTTGAGGATACATAGGCCAGTTTCTTGCCGTCTCTCGAGAACCGGGCACGGCAGCTTTTTCCTCCCTTATCCAGGAATTTAACCTCGTTTTTTCTCATGTCGTAAAGAGCAGAGTCCCAGCCGATAGTTCTTTTTCCCGTAAAGGTCAAGAGGGGTTCTGTGGGTGAGATATGAGGGATTGCATGACCTTTGGAATATCGAGGGATGATTCTCTTTGTTTTTTTTGTGTCTACTTCCACCTGGAATATGAGCAATTGTTTACGGAGGAACTTTTTTGTTTCCCTTGTGTAGGCAATTCTTTTTCCGTCGGGAAACCAGGAGGGATCTTTTTCATCCGATGGAGAAAAGGTCATAGCAGTGATTTCTGAACCATCAGGGTTCATAGTGAAAATATCGTAATTTCCTTCAGGATTGGCTGTGAAGGCGATTTTCTTGCCATCGAGCGACCAGACGGGATATTCATCGTTCCATGTATTATCTGTTAATTTTTTTATTTCTGTTTTTGTCATCAAATAGATCTCGTTATCTCCGTCAAGGTTGGAATGGAAAATGATTCTCCCCTCGATCGGGAAATTGGGCTTCATGTTTATTTCTTTGATGTTTTCCTTTGTTGACTCATTTTCGCTTCCGCATATACAAAGCAGCGAAAGAGAAAGAATGAAGATGACAGCAGTTTTTATTTTCATTTTTACTACAAACCTCCTTGTCTTAATAGTTTGTTTTAGTTTATCGTAAGTTCTCAATAATTGGGGGTAGATTATATTTGTGACTAATCACTGGATTCCTGCTTGCGCAGGAATGACAGACACTTACACTCAATCGTCATTCCCGCGGAAGCGGGAATCCATAGCTACTACCCACACTTATTGAGAAGTTACCTTTCTTGCCTTAAACCTTAAACCTTAAACCACATTACGGCTTACGTCTTACGATTCTTACCTTAAACATTAAACCTTAAACCTTAAACCATTTAAATTCTTGCCTTAAACCTTAAACATTAAACCTTCAACCATTATTTCGTCTTACGATTTACGAACTTTGTTTCCTTGCTTTAAAGATAAAATTCGATGTGCTGTTAAAACGGCCCGAGGCAGGAAGGAATTTTTCGATCACAAATCCCCGCTCCTGCAGGAAAGTTCTTATCTCGTCCGGCGTATAGTAATGCCTTATTGGGACAAAGTACCAGTCCAGAATTAGTTCTTCCAGTTTTTCTCCCTTGCGGGATTTTTCTCTTTTCTTAAAGAAAAAAACCACTGGGGCGAGGAAAAAGGCAAATATTTTTGAGAGAAGCGTCCATATTTTTTTTGGTGTGCGAACAAGTGTTTTTCTGATTATTTCATGGATGAAGGTGAGCTTGGTTTTTGTGTAAACAGCAAGGAGAAGAGATCCGTCTCGTTTCAACACCCTTATGAGCTCTTCTATTGCCTTGAAAGGGTCTGTGGTGTGATGTACTGTTCCCCATGCCCAGACTATGTCAAAGCTTTCATTTTCGAAAGGAAGATGCAGCATGTCTTGTTTCTGGAATTCTGTGTTGTGAAGCCTGAATTTTTCTTTTAGACTCCTGGCTGTTTCCAGGCTCCCTTCACTTATGTCGATGCCTGTGACTTTGCCTGCGCCTTTGTTGGAAAAGATGATGCTGAAGATACCCGTTCCGCAGCCCGCGTCAAGCACGGATTTCCCCATGACTTCTTCTCTGGAGTAAAAGATTTCCCAGTGCTTCTCTGTGGCTTCATATTCAGGAATATATTCTGTCCACACGACATCATAAAAATGCCCAACTCTTTCTTTATTCATCAATTTGGTCTATTCGGTCTGTTCGGTTAGAAAAAGGGGACTGTACCCGCAGGGGACTGTACCCTTTTCCTCCCTTAAAACACTATATTATATGTATATATATAGCTAAAAGCTAGTTCATTGAACTTCGCCCGTCATTGCGAGGAACGTAGTGACGAAGCAATCCCAAA
>DAOVDU010000062.1 GCA_030669305.1 Candidatus Aminicenantota bacterium | reverse complement strand
CTTCATGAGGCTTGAATTTATACAGGCACTGATCGAGCGGGGTGCCAAGCACATTTATCTTTTCGATCTCTCCCTGTCCTATGCCTGCTTCTGTCATGGACGAAAGATAAAGAACCCTTTTGGGATCAAATCCCATTATTTTAGTAGCTAGCGTGTCCGCTGCCAGTGCATCGCGGCTGGCGATCGCTACTCTAGAATCAAATGGAGTACCCCATGCCGGACCATTACCTTCCATGCTTACAAACCCATCTATGACCGCCAGGTCAGGATAGACTTCCTGGGCCATATGAAACATATTAAAGTGGCAAAGGCCGTCCACAGCTGGAGGGGTAGTGTGGAATAAAGCCTTATCATTTTTCTTATTCTCATAATCATTGAGAGGGCAGCCTAAAAGAACGTTTTTTAACGAAAGCGTAACCAGTACCTTATTGTGGGTTTTCATCCGGGCAGCTGAAATAATATAGATATTCGGGTCCAGAAACGTGGAGATAATTCGCACTGGCAAAGGACGGTTTCCTTTCCCAAAGACGTACCGATATTGATAAGAATCCAGATTAAGGTCTATCAATTTCACATTATATTCTTTTTCCAGCGGTAGATACTCATAATTCTTAAATCCGTCAGACGTCTTCATGACACTTGATTCTCCGACAATTATTTGTTTTTTATAATGTGGCGTAAGAAAATCCAAAATAGCTCTTACTGCGTCCACATGTGTAGCAGCAAGCGGATTATCAGTAACTACGAGGTTTGGCTTGACTAAAATCTTTTTGTTGCCGATAGAACCGAGAACTTCGTCCTCAATTTTTTTCAACGATTGATACACTATCTCGCGTCGGTTGTTACCCTTAACCAAACTCACTCGGGCAGGTTCGGTTACTTTCTTATATAGTTGGCTAACTCTGTCTTGTTGATCACTTGTATCGGAAAGTTTAGTGTTAACACAAAAAATATTCTCCCCCAGGGCAATTCCACCTATCCCTCCTAAAGCAATTCCTTTCAGGAAATCGCGTCGATTTAAAGTGGTTTTATTATTTGCCATTTTCAACTCCTTTTATTAAGAGAAGTGCTGGATCAATTCTTTATTGGATATTCCAAACCCTTCACATTTGTGCGGATTTTATAGATTTTATCATAACATGTTGCGTAAATCGTTTTCATGTCTTCATCGCCAAAGCAGCAGCTAACAGGGTAAATAGGGAAGTTAACAATACCGATGAATTCGCCCTTTGGGTTAAAAATCTGGAGACCCATATAGGTGGCAACATAGATATTACCAAGCTCGTCGATAGTCATACCGTCTGCTCCTGAGGTTTTGCTTTTTCTGTTAAGCACTTCAGTCGTCAGGTAGAGTTTCGCAAATTTCCGGCCATTAGACACTGTACCGTCATCGTTGACATCGTATGCCCAGACAAAGTTATCCTTGTTACTATCAACATTCCACCATTCCTCATCATCATAAGTGTTGTTGACATAAAGAGTTTTACCGTCTGGACTCAGGAGCACGCCGTTTGGCATAGCAAAATCATTTGGTTCTATAATCCTAATAACTTTGCCTTTTGTTGTTAGATAATAGACACTCCTACCAGGCTGATTTTTTTCTTTATCGGGGGTAAACTGAGGATCAGTGAAGTAAATGCCACCCTTGGCATCGATGACGAGATCATTTGGTCCATCAAGATGTTTAGCGTTATACATACTCGCCAATATCCTCACAACCTTCCCTTTAGTAGTCATTTCGATCACGCGGTGGCCGAACATGTCGCATACTGCGAGATTTCCGTTGCCGAAGTGCATGGTTCCGTTTGACTGCATTTTGCCGTGGGATATATACCGATATGTACCGTCAGGATCCATCTCAACCAGGGAGCTCCTCTTAGGATCGCCGTTCCATTCTTTATCAAAGTACATGCTTGAGAAATAGAGTTTTCCATTCATCCATGTTGGCCCTTCGGTGAAGTTAAGCCCTGGGCCATCCTTGGCACCGTCAACAACGAGTTCAACCTCCGAATCTTCAGGAATGATGGCATGATATGCAGCAAGCCTCTTCGCCATATTCTCTGTGTAATCCGGACGGGGCGGCCAGAAAACATCGAGCACATCACAGCCAAAAGGTCCATTTGTACCACCATGGACCATATTTGCCGGGAGATAAAGAATATCGCCTTTTTCCATGCGATGCACACTGTCAAGAATAATCTCGTCAATCCAACCGCGAAGTACAATCATAACCTGTTCTTCGGGATGAATGTGATGGCCAAAGGTCGAACCGGGGTCCATCCTTAGGAAACTCAGTTGAGTACCCCTGCCCGAGATAAGTCGGGCGTTAGCTCCAGGAACAAGCTCGGTAAATTGTTTATCATATAAATTGTATACTTTATTCGGTTCAACAGAAGGCTCGAAAGGATAATTTCCCACTGGAACATTTGAGGGAAAGTTAGGAGCACCTGCTTTTTCCATATAATCAAGACGTACGGGCCAATAAACCTCAAGGATTTCTGCGCCTTCATCTCCTGCCTTCACAGCGTTTTCAGAACCTTTTTCAAGAAAAACAAACTCAATTTTTGGGGTACCGCCGTTTATCCCGTCTGGCTCCTCACGTTCAAGAGCACACATGGTGACAAAGCTTCCATTGATAAGCTGGTCAACCGAACCTTTCATAATAAACATGAGACGTTCGCTCGGAAGCGTTTCAATAGGTATATCTGCGCGGGGTTCTAAGGTCATCCAGTTGATGAGGTTGCCCTTGCCCCAATACAATCGGGCTTTTGCACCGGGAGCAATTTCAGTGATTGGAAGATTTGTAATGTTGGTTACAACACCAGGCTTAAGATTCGAAACAACATTGGTTTCAGGGATATCATTGCGGATTCGGCCCTCGATGTTTCGCTCTTTAATTATTTTTTCGCTTATAGCTTTCCACTCTGGTTTTTTAGAACAACCAGCAGAGGATAAGAGAGAGACAGAAACAGCTAAAAAGAGAACGGTTAAAAAATTATTGATTATTCGTTTTGTGTTTAGCATAAAATCCTCCTTTACATTTTGCTAATCTCTATATGTCAAAAATTATCAAAAATTAAACAAGTCACAAACGTGCATCTGGAGTTAATATCACTGCTTTTTCAGTCTATCGTGACGGTTACCGAGGTAGAGCCACAGCATATGCTCATCGGTATGGTTTATTGAGCTGTGAGGTACCTTATTGTTCGGTGGGATGAGAAATGCTTCGCCTGGCTCCTGCCATAAGAGGCGGTTGCCGAAATACAAAAGGCTCTTTCCTTTCAACTGACACCAAATCTCCTCACATCCTGGACCATGAACATGTGGCTGTGCGATGTCGAATTTGTCTATGGATACAATGCCTAATCCCATAGGATTTGCAAATTTAGGACTCACATCATATAAGAATCCGCGGCCTATATGGGCCCAGTGATAACCTACACCGGGCTTTGAATCATGATAACTCCCCACAGACATTTCTTTGTTTGGTTTGAACCCGCTTGTTATTTCCTCTACAACAATAATCATTTCAAGGGACTCTTCTGTTGGGTTGAAGAAACGGTATTTGAGTCCAGCAGGAATAACTACAGCCGTTCCTTCTTCGAGTTCAGATTTCTTACTGCCAGCTTCTACAGATCCAGTTCCAGACATCATGTAAAAAAAGACTTGTTCTTTATCATGTTTGAAGGGCTGTGTGTTACAGCAGGGCTGGAGAACACCTCGTTTGTAAGCTTTAATGTACTTTAAAACTGCACCCTTTTTGGGAGGATTGAGGGGATCGCCAGGGGTGAGAATATCACGTTCAATGAGTCCACCGTGCCCCTCGTGCGGGAGGGAATTTCTCCAGTGGTTGATATAAAGAAAGACATCTGTGTCAACCTCTGGATGACGGTGGTTTGACTTGGCGTGTTCGTAAAATGATGGTTCTGGCTCCTCGGTTAGTTTCTCCTGGACCATGGTGGTTGAAAAACCAATTAACCCCATGACAATAATAAGTACTGTTGCAAGAAGTAAATACTTTTTCATGTATTACCTCCTATAATTAATTGACTTTTGCTCTTGCTTATACCACAAGAAAAAATTGCGGTCAATTTTCGTAGAAATTATGTCAAGGCAAAGCAAAAATGTCCAGTTTTGAGTTTTGAGCCGTTTTGCTTAAAGCTGATTGTTAAAAGCTGTAAGCTATATGATGAGCATGCAGTCGCCGTAGCTATAGAATCTGTACTTGCAGCGGATGGCTTCCTGATAGGCTTTTTTAATGAAATCAAGACCAGCAAAGGCGGAAACCAGCATCAGCAGAGTTGACCTTGGAAGATGAAAGTTTGTTAAAAGTCTGTCAACGACTTTAAATTGATAACCAGGATAAATAAAAAGGTTAGTGAAGTTAGTCTCAGTCTGCACTTTTCCGTTTTTAAAAGCGCTTTCTAAGGCACGCACTGATGTGGTTCCTACAGCTATGAGCGGCTTGGATTCTTTTTTTGCATTGTTTATTTTTTGAGAGGCTTCTTCGCTGATGATATAAGTTTCTTCGAGCATTTTGTGGTCTGCGATTCGCTTGGATCTCAGTGGCTGGAATGTTGCAAGACCTATGTTCAGAGTAATTTGAGTGACAAAGACTCCCTTTTCCTTTATTTTTTCAAGAACAAGAGGCGAAAAATGCAGACCAGCTGTAGGTGCTGCGATAGCCCCTTCTTTTTGAGCAAAAACAGTTTGGTATCTTTCCAAATCCAAAAGCCTGAGATCTGCATGTGTCTTCTTGCGTTTGATGTAAGGGGGTAGGGGAGCAAAGCCAATTTTTTTTAGCTCTGAAAGAACATTTCCTGAAGAGAATTGAATCACTCTTTTTCCCTCAGATTCGACTTTTATCACTCTTCCTTCAAGTCCTGGACAAAAAGAGATAACATCCCCCTGTTTAGCTTTCTTTGCAGGGCGGCAAAGAACTTCCCAGGTCCCTTTTTCACATTCCTTGAGGAAAAGAAATTCTATTTCTTTTCCATGTTTCCTGCCCCACGTTCTTGCTGGGATGACTTTTGTTGTGTTCAGGACTAAAACATCTCCTTTGTTGAGATAGTCAGGAAATTTCTGGAATTGTGAGTTGATAATTTCACCTGTTCCGCGGTGAAGAACCATCATCCTGGATTGTTCTCTTTTCGGGAGAGGCTTTTGAGCGATGAGTTCTTGGGGAAGATCGTAATCAAATTCTGATGTTAACATGCCTAAATCGCTAAATTTATCACATATATCATGGTTTGTTACTTGTTACATATTTTATATCGATTAAGCAAGATTTGAGTTTTGCGTTTTGAGTTCTTCAGCTTATTTGTCAAATAGCTTGCGCTGGGGAGATGATGAAGGATGCATCAGTCCGAGGTGCTCATAGGCTTTTTGGGTGACTTTGCGGCCTCGGGTTGTTCGCTCTAAAAACCCAATTCGCATTAAAAACGGCTCGTAGATGGATTCTATTGTGTCTTTCTCTTCGTCGATAGCTGTAGCTATTGTGGTGATTCCCACCGGGCCTCCACCGAAGTTTTCGATAATCGTCGTGAGCACTTTTCTGTCAACTTCATCCAGTCCGAGAGAGTCGACTTCCATCATGTCCAGGGCATTTGTGGCTTCCGTTGAGTTGATTTTTCCTTCACCTTTGACATCAGCATAATCTCTTACCCTCCTCAATAGTCTGTTGGCAACTCGGGGAGTTCCCCTTGCTCGGTGTGCAATTTGCCGGGCCCCTTTATCATCTATGCTCACTTTAAGGATCGAGGCAGATCTTTTGATGATCTTTCTTAAATCTTCTTCGCCGTAGTAATCCAGGCGGTAGATGATGCCAAACCTTCCCCTCAGGGGAGCGGTTATGCGGCCGGCACGGGTGGTTGCGCCGATTAAGGTGAATTTTTTGAGCTGAAGTTTGTGGCTTCTGGCGCTTGGACCCTGTCCAATGACGATATCCAGCCTGAAGTCTTCCATGGCCGAATAAAGGATTTCTTCTACGGCAGGGTGGAGGCGGTGGATTTCGTCGATGAAAAAAATTTCTTTTTGCTGCAGATTGGAGAGGATAGCAGATAGGTCTCCAATCCTTTCGATGACAGGCCCTGATGTGGGTTTGATTCCAACCCCCATTTCCCTGGCCATGAGAAAAGCGAGGCTGGTTTTTCCCAGCCCTGGAGGACCATAAAAAAGCACATGGTCAAGGTGTTCATCTCTTTTTTTGGCAGCTTCGATGAAGATTTTCAGGTTTTCTTTTATGTTTTCCTGGCCGATAAATTCCTCAAAGTTTTTGGGCCGGAGACTATCTTCAAACAGGAGGTCTTCTTTTGTCCGTACCGGACTCAGCACCGTGCCCATTGTTTTATCCTTCATAAAAAAATTTCTCTTAACTCCTTACTGATTAGTTTTGCGATTTGAGATTTGAGTTCTTTTCATCTTACGTCTTACGATATTATACCTTAGCCAGCCTCTTTAGGCTTTCCCGCAGAAGTTTTTCAAACCCCGCGTCAACGGAAAAAACTTTTATGGTTTCGTCAATAATTTCTTCGACTTCTCTTCTCTTAAATCCGAGGTTCATCAAGGCGGATATCAAATCTTCCCTTTCCTGAAAGCTTTTTGCTTCCAGAACTTTTGCCTTTTTTTCAAGTTTCTCTTGAAGTTCGAGTGCAATACGCATGGCTGTTTTTTTCCCTATTCCCGGGATGAGGGAAATGCGGATTACATCGCTTCGCCTGATGGCATCTTCAAGGTCTGAAGCTTCAATTCCTGAAAGAATATTCAGGGCAATCTTAGGGCCTATGCCTGAGATGCTGATGAGTTTTAGAAATATTTCTTTCTCTTCTTCTGTATGGAAACCGTAGAGTGAAAGGGAATTATCAGTCATATGGGTGTAGATGAAGAGCTCTACAGCCTCGTCAATGTCACCCAGCTTAAGATATGTAGAGAGGGGAATCCAAGCGCAGTAGCCGACTCCTCTGATGTCTAAGATGACATGATTGGATTTCTTTTGAATAAGATTTCCTTTAAGATATGCTATCATTTTTTGTTGTTATTTGTTTCTTCAGATTCTTTTATCTTTTGCTGAAAGATTCTCGAGTTCAAGTGGCAGAAAGCGGTTGCCAGTGCATCAGAAGCATCTGTTCCTAGGTTTTCGTCCTGGATATTCAAGAGAGTCTTTATCATCATTTTGACCTGATTTTTATCCGCCTGTCCGTAGCCCGTAACTGCCTTTTTAATTTCTAATGGAGAATACTCGTGAAGTGTGCAGTCGTGAGAAGCTACTGCTACCAGAATAGCTCCTCTTACCTGGCCCAGAGTGATTGCTGTTTTTATATTTTGAGCATAAAAAAGATTTTCTATGGCCACTTCGTCTGGTTCAAATGTTTTAATTAATTCCTCCACTCGGCTCCTTATTTTGTTTATTTTATGATGAAAAAGCAAGCGGCGAGATGGTTTTATTGCTCCGTAGCTCAAGACAGAATAATTGTTGTTGGAATATTCAATGATACCGAAGCCAGTGGATTGAACGCTGGGATCAATTCCGAGAACCCTCATCTTTAGTTAGTTAGCTTTATGCCGTAAGCAGCAAGCTGGAATATCTTCTAAAATATATTTTCAGTTTGAAAACTTAGCGATTTCTTCTTCATCTATGTCAAAGTTGGCCCAGACATTCTGAACATCATCATGATCTTCAAGTTCTTCCATAAGGCGAAGGAGCTGGTGTGCTTGCTTTCCTTCAAGTTTTACATAATTCTGAGGAATATAGCCAAGATTTGAGGCATCTACTTCAATATTATTATCATTCAGGGCTTTAACTACAGCCTCATAGTTTTCAGGAAGGGTGATAATTTCATAATTGCTGCCGTCTTCCCTTAAATCTTCTGCTCCAGCCTCTAGAATGATATCCAGAAGATCATCTTCAGAGGCTTTTGATTTTTCGACAACAATGTAGCCTTTGCGGCTGAACATCCAGGCAACACATCCTGATTCTCCGATATTTCCGTTATTTTTTGAAAAAATGCGCCTTAATTCAGAAACTGTCCTGTTTTTGTTATCGGTTAAAGCCTCGACGTAGATAGCCACCCCACCAGGACCATACCCTTCATAGGCGATTTCTTCGTAAGTTATTCCTTCGAGCTGCCCTGTGCCTTTCATGATGGCTCTTTTTATGTTGTCTGCTGGCATGTTTACGTTTTTTGCATCTGCGATAGATTTTCTCAATCTGGGATTAGTATTTGGATCTCCTCCAGCTAAACGGGCAGCAATGGCTAGTTCTCTGATAATTTTAGTGAATAATTTCCCCCGTTTGGCATCCTGTGCAGCCTTTTTATATTTAATGGAATGCCATTTTGAATGCCCTGACATATTAACTCCTCAAGTGCTTAATCAAAAAAATTCTAACACAAATAATAAAATAATTAAAGGATTCCTTTCTCCATCAGCCAATCATCATTGTATATAGTACTCAGGTATCGAGTTGCTGAATCTGCAAAGATTGTTGCAATACGGACTGGCTTGTCAACTTCACGGGCGAGTTTAAGAGATGCCCACATAGTAGCCCCGCTCGAACCGCCGGCCAGGATGGCTTCTTTATCAGCAAGTTCTCTTGTCATGAGAAATGCTTCCTTATCTGTGATTTGATAGATATCGTCAATCAGGCTGAAATCAACACAGCCGATGAGAAACTCATCCCCTAAACCCTCGAGAAAATAGGGGGAAGGCTTTACAATTTTTTTTGAGTGAAAATAGTCAAAGAATATTGAGCCGACTGGATCAACGCCTATGACATTTATTCCGGAGTCTTTTTCTTTAAGGAATTTTGACACTCCGCAGATTGTTCCACCTGTACCAACACCAGCGACAAAATAATCTATTTTCCCTTCCATCTGTTCCCAGGTTTCAGGACCGGTGCTCAGGTAATGAGCTTCGTTATTTTCTCTGTTGTTATGCTGGTCAAGATAGTATCCATTGGGAGTTTCTCTGGCAATTCTTGGTGCTATGTTATTATAGCTGTTAGGGGATTCCGGGGGAAGAGTATGGTCAATCATGATGAGTTCGACATTCATCGCCTTGAGAAACTTGATTTTTTCAGAACTGAGGTTGTCCCGTACAACTATCTTGAGATGATATCCTTTCAGGGCACATACCATGGCCAAGGCCAGAGCTGTGTTGCCGGAAGAATTGTCCACAATCGTATCCCCTGGCTTTATTCTTCCTTCTTTCTCAGCCTTTTCGACCATGTACTTTGCGATTCTGTCCTTAACGCTTCCCATGGAATTCATATATTCAAGCTTTGCGAAAATATCTGCCTTTAGTTCTTTCGTGATTTGATTCAGTTTGATTAGAGGTGTGTTCCCTATTCCGTCTAAAATGTCTCTGTATAATTTTTTTTCACGCATGTTTTAATTTCCCAGCTCCGAATGAATATTTTATCAAAAAAATGGGGACGGTTCTATATTTTTTCCTATCAAAAAAATGGGAAAAAATGGGGACGGTTCTATTTTTTTTTATTCTTCATAAAATCCTGAGTAACTCTTTATAGGAAAAAAATAGAACCGTCCCCATTTTTGCTAGAAATATAATGAAATAACTTGACATGATCCTATATATATTATAGATTATATAGTGTATTTTATTCAGGAGGATTACAATGAAAAGATTTACTATGCCTAGAACAGCTCATTGTTCGGAAGGCTGTCTATTTTAATCCTGAGTAAGATGTAAAACTACTCTCCACCAGGTTTTGTCCAGGTTTTGTTGTTAGGCTGTTGTATATTATTGATTTTATTTTAGTTAGCTCAATATTTTACCCTGCATTTCACCTTAGAAGCACTTTTTCAGGGGCGAAATCGTCACTCTAAGACAATTTCTTTATCTCAAGTATGATTCATAGATTTAGATTTTTGGTTTTTTAGAACTGTGTTTTTTGAGGTAAAAATACAATTCTAAGGCTGGAATCAGGGGATATTTTGGACCCATCTTCAATTGAATAAATTAGTAATCACAGCCTAAGAACAAATTAAAACATGCTCTGGAGCTACCTGGATTTATTTAGAAGTTAGATCTGAAGGATTGCCGAAAGAATCTTATAAATTGTAGTATTACAGTACCAGACGTGATCCCAAATTTGATTGATTTCATTAAAGCAATTATTCTCGCCCCAGGAAGAGGTTAATCTTTTAGGATGAAAAATTCAGAAAAAAATCATCCTTTGAATCACCCAAAGAGGCGATTGAATTTATTTAGAGAGTATGGCATTTTTTTATATAAAGAATAAAAAGAAAAATATTGAAATGTATGTATTTCAAAAAATTTTACGAAGAATGAAAAAAATAATCTACAAGTTTGTGACAATTTACTTTCGATTCAAGGGCTCTGAAAATCTAAGCTATAAAAGAGAGTTCAACATATTCTCTCTCAAAGCTCTAATAATATTAATATTTCTCTCTCTGAATTTGTCGGCTAACCTTATTGCTCAAGAACGAGATATAAAATTTCGCCACCTTACAATAGAAGAAGGTCTCTCTCAAAGCTCGATATTTAGTATCCTCCAGGACAGTAAAGGATTTATGTGGATAGGTACCGAGTCAGGCGTGAATCGATATGACGGCTACAATTTCATCGTGTATACTCCTGATATAAGAAATCCTAAAAGTCTGAGTAACAATTGGGTTTATTCAGTCTATGAAGATCACCTGGGGAATCTCTGGATCGGGACAGATGACGGCTTAAACAGATTCAATAGAGAAAAAGAGACATTTAAACGTTATTTTCATGATCCTGAAAAACCAAATAGTCTGAGCAATAATAGAGTCTTTACAATTTTTGAAGATAGATCCGGGTCCCTCTGGATTGGGACGGATAATGGATTGAATAAATTCGACCGGAAAGATGAATCCTTCAAACGGTATCAGTTTGACCCAGAAAATCCTCAAAGCTTAAGCGATAATCATATACGATCTATTTTAGAAGATGCCGCTGGTATACTCTGGATCGGAACCGACAATGGGTTGAATAGATTTAACCGGAAAGAGGAGACCTGGTTCCGATTTCAGTCTGACGCGAAAGATCCAAACAGTTTAAGCCATAATAGCATCAATTCTATCTGTGAAGACTCTTTGGGTATGCTCTGGGTCGGAACGGATATAGGCCTCAACCATTTTGATCCAAGAACGGGAAAGTTTATGCAGTACGAACATATTGCTAATGACTCTAAAAGTTTGAGTGATGATTGGATTCATGTCGTTTATCAAGATCGCTTGGGTATGCTCTGGATCGGGACAAACGAGGGCGGACTGAATCGATTTGAGAGGGAAAAAGGGGAATTTATTTGTTATAAAACTGACCCCAATAATCCCTACAGCTTGAGCAGCAACAGAATTTACTCTATATGCGAAGATCGATCAGGAGTGATCTGGGTGGGGACTTATGGCGGTGCTATCTGCAAATTTAACAGGGAACCAAAGAGATTTAGACATTTCACCCATGATCCTGAGAATCCTAACAGCTTGAGCCACATGTTTGTCAGGTCGTTTTATGAAGACCAATCAGGCACTTTCTGGGTTGGGACTGACGGCGGAGGGCTCAATAAGTATGACCGGGAAAAAGATC
>DAOVDU010000003.1 GCA_030669305.1 Candidatus Aminicenantota bacterium | reverse complement strand
TAATGCGGAGATATATGCGTTGAAGAAGGAGGAAGGAGGGCGTCACACGCCGTTTTTCACTGGGTATAGGCCGCAGTTTTATTTTCGGACGACAGATGTTACAGGTTCGGTTAAGTTAGTAGGTGGGGTAGAGATGGTGATGCCTGGTGACAATGTGAATTTAGAAGTAGGGTTGATTACTGATGTGGCGATGGAGAAAGGATTGCGGTTTGCAATTAGAGAGGGTGGACGGACTGTAGGAGCAGGGAGTGTTACAGACGTTTTGGAGTGAAGAGTTAAGAATTATATAAACCAGATGAACCATATAAACCGAATAAACCAGATAAACGAGATAAACGAGATAAACCGAATGAACAAGGAATAGGTAAATGGAAAGAATACGAATCAGACTCCAATCATTTGATCATCGATTATTAGACCAGTCTGTGAAAGATATTGTCGTCAAGGCAAAAAGAACAGGGGCAAAGATATCAGGGCCTATTCCTTTGCCAACTCGTATTCATAGGTTTTGTGTTCTTCGTTCTCCTCATGTTGATAAAAGGTCTAGAGAGCACTTTGAAATGAGAATACACAAGAGGCTGATCGACATAAGTGATTACAACAATGAAACCATCGAGGAGCTTCAGAAGTTGGATTTACCAGCAGGGATAGATGTAGAAATCCAGGCTTTTGGAGCCGCAGGAGAATAGCATGGTTGAGGGATTAATCGGGAAGAAGATCGGCATAACACAGAGTTTCGACGATAAGGGAAATGTTGTCCCTGTTACCGTAATTCAGGCAGGGCCGTGTACTGTTATCCAGAAGAAATCAAGAGAAAAAGATGGTTATTCATCTCTCCAATTAGGCTTGGTAGAAGAGAAAGGGGCCAAAAAGACAAGCAAGTCGCTTATCGGACAGTTTAAAAAGGCAGGTATTCCTCCGACAAAAATCCTGCGAGAATTTTGTTTTGATGAAAAAAGTGAGATCAAGGAGGGAGATCAATTTTTTGTGGATATTTTCCAGGTAGGAGAAAAAGTTAATGTTGCAGGAAAAAGCAAAGGAAAAGGCTTTGCCGGTGTTGTTAAACGCTGGGGTTTTCGAGGCGGCAAGGCCACTCATGGATCTATGTTTCATAGGTCTCCAGGTTCAACTGGAGCTTCTGCCTATCCTTCGCGTGTAGTAAAAGGAAAAAAACTCCCAGGCCACATGGGGCATGAGAGAATTACAATCAAGAACTTGATAGTTATTCAATCTGATAAAGAAAACAACCTCCTTGTCGTCAAAGGAGCTATTCCTGGAGCGAACGGAAGCTATCTATTGATAAAAAAATCAAATTTTCAGACTGAAGCTTCAAGAAATGCAGAGAAAGAGTGAAAATGCAAAAAGTGCAGGTTTTAAACCAGAGCGGGAAAAAAACAAAGGAAATTAATGCACCTAAGGAAATTTTTTCCTATCCGGTAAAAGAGCACTTGTTATACGAGGTTGTTATAAATTATCGCACGAACCAGAGGCATGGAACTGCTTCTACAAAAACAAGGAGTGAAGTGAGAGGAGGGGGCCGTAAGCCTTGGAGACAGAAAGGAACAGGAAGGGCAAGGGCCGGGAGTAATCGGTCGCCTCTGTGGAGAAAAGGTGGGATAGTTTTTGGGCCAAAGCCTAAAACTTACTATTACAGCTTGCCTAAAAAGGTTAAAAGGAATGCATTAAAATCTGCCTTGTCTATGAAATTTGCGGAGAATCAGCTGCTTGTCCTAGAAAAACTGAATTTTAAAGAACCTAAAACCAAGGAAGGAGCAAAGCTACTGGAGATGTTAAGCTTGGATTCGGCTTTGATTGTTGATGATCATGAAAATGAGAACCTATTCCTATCTCTAGGAAATATTCCAAAAGTAAAAGCTGTTGATCATAATCAAGTCAATGTATATGATGTTTTAAATTACAAATGGCTTGTGCTTACTCAGAGGGCTTTTGAGTCTTTAATAGAGAGGCTGAAGTGATTAAAGACCCTTATCAAATTATTATAAGACCTGTAATTACCGAAAAAAGTACATGGTTAAAAGATAAAAACAGAGAGATTTGCTTTGAAGTAAACCCAAAAGCAAATAAGATTGAAATCAAGGAAGCTACAGAACGTATCTTTAAAGTAAAAGTGGAGAGAGTTCGAGTCATGAAGAGAAAAGGAAAAAAGAGAAGGGTAGGCCGGAATGAAGGGAAAACTAAGGACTGGAAGAAAGCTTATGTGAAGCTTAAAGAAGGCGAAAAAATGATTGAATATTTTGAGGCTGTTTAGCAATGGGAATAAAAATATACAGGCCAACAACCTCGAGTTTACGCCAGAAGACTGGGCTAACTTATGAGGAGTTGACTATTCGGCATCCTTATAAGCCATTACTTCAATCTTTAAATAAATCAGGAGGAAGAAACTCTCGTGGGCGGATTTCCATTCGGCATCGTGGAGGCGGTCATAAGAGGTCGTATCGCATTATTGACTTCAAAAGAGACAAGATCGAAGTTCCTGGCGAAGTAGAAACTGTTGAATATGACCCGAACCGTTCCGCTTTTATCTCTTTGGTAAAGTATAAGGATGGTGAAAGGCGATACATACTGGCTCCTTTAGATTTGGAAGTTGGCCAAGCAATCATCTCCTCTAATAAGCAAGTGGATATTCTCCCTGGAAATGCAATGCCTCTTAGATATATTCCCTTGGGTACAATTATTCACAACATCGAAATGAGGAAAAGCAAGGGAGGACAGATTGCCAAATCGGCAGGGACAGGTGCTCAAATATTGGCTAAAGAAGGAGATTATGCCCAGGTTCGACTGCCATCTTCTGAAATCAGGAAGATTCATTTAGATTGTCGGGCTACAATTGGCCAGGTGGGGAATGTAAACTACCAGAATATCTCTATTGGCAAAGCTGGAAGGAACCGTTGGAAAGGAAAAAAGCCACATGTTAGGGGAACAGCTATGAATCCTATTGACCATCCACACGGCGGGGGTGAAGGAAAAGCAAAAGGCGGTCGAAATCCTGTTACACCGTGGGGAAAGCCTACAAAAGGATACAAAACAAGAAGAAATAAAAGAACCCAAGGGTTCATTGTAAGGAGAAGGAGTAAGTAATCATGGGCAGGTCTATAAAGAAAGGTCCCTTTATTAATGAAAAGCTAATGAAAAAAATCGAGGCTTTAGGATCTCAAAGAGGAAAAAGACAAGTTATCAAAACTTGGGCCCGCCATTCGACTATCACTCCAGAGATGGTCGGACTTACCATTGCCGTGCATAACGGAAAAAAATTCATTCCAGTGTTTTTAACGGAAAATATGGTTGGTCATAAATTAGGGGAGTTTTCCCCAACCAGAACCTTCAAGGGGCATACATCAAAAACAGCGCGCACAATCAGGATGAAAAAGTAATATGGAAGAACAAAATATTGTTTATCGAGCAGTGGCAAAGTACATGAGAATTTCGCCTCAAAAGGGTCGCTTGGTTGCCGATTTAATCAGTGATAGATATGTGGGAGAGGCTCTGACCATCCTCCATTTTTCCAAGAAAAAGAAAGCAAGCTCCATTATTGAAAAAGTGCTTCGTTCTGCGATTGCCAATGCTCAACAGAAGGTTCCCAACATCGACGTGGATAATTTGTTCATATCAAGAATCTTTATCAACCAAGGTCCTCAATGGAAGAGATTCAGAGCTGCTCCTATGGGAAGGGCATCCCGTATCCTCAAAAGGACAAGTCATGTCTATATTCATTTAGAAGAAAAGAAAGGGAGATAAAAAGTGGGCCAGAAAACACATCCACACGGATTTAGATTGGGGTTTAACAAACAGTGGAGTTCTAGATGGTTTTCTAAAGGAGCTGAGTACAAACGCCTGATTCATGAAGATCTAAAGATGAAAAAAATTATTAAGGAGAGATATTTTCATGCGGGAATTTCTGAGGTGGCTGTTGAGCGTGTAGGCCCTAAAATCAGAGTTATTGTGCACACTGCTCGTCCTGGCATTGTCATAGGGCGTGGAGGAAAAGAGATTGAGAGTCTAAAAGGTTATCTTCAAGAAATTGCTCAGAAAGAAGTTTACATTGATATCAGAGAAGTAGATAAACCTGAAGTTGATGCGTTGTTGGTAGCAGAAGGAGTTGCTATCCAGCTTGAGAAACGTATCGCTTATCGGAGAGCCATGAGGAGAGCTGTGGATATGGCTTTGAAAATGGGAGCAAAGGGGATAAAGGTGATGTGTTCCGGCAGATTAGGAGGAGTGGAGATAGCCCGGTCAGAATGGTATTTAAAAGGCCAGTTGCCGCTTCAGACTCTAAGGGCAGATATTGACTACGGCTTTACTGAGGCTTTCACTACATATGGACAGATAGGGATAAAAGTATGGATTTATAGAATGGATGTTGAGAAGTCAAAAATGACATCCCAGACTGGAGAAGTTGAGGAGATTTGACAGTGCTTATGCCAAAAAAAGTCAAGCATCGTAAACACCATAGAGGAAGAATGAAAGGGAAAGCCTATCGAGGATCAGACTTGTCCTTTGGAGAGTATGGTCTACAAGCTTTAGAACCCTGCTGGCTCACAGCGCGGCAGATTGAGGCTGGCCGAATCACAATAAGCCGACATGCCAAAAGAAAAGGCAAACTTTGGGTTAGAGTTTTTCCCTGGAAGCCCGTTACAAAGAAGCCTACAGAAGTCCGGATGGGAAAAGGCAAAGGAGATCCTGAATTCTGGGTGGATGTGGTTAAGCCTGGGAAAATAATATATGAATTAGAGGGTGTACTTGAGACCGTGGCCAAGGAGGCCATGAGATTGGCTTCCCATAAGCTTCCAATAAAAACTAGGTTTATTTCAAGGGAAAGCAGGTAAAGAAATGAAGACTAGAGAGATGCTAGAGCTCTCCGAGGAGGAGTTGAAAAGTAAAGAAGCAGAATTGAAAGACCAGCTTTTTAAGTTAAAGTTTCAGCATGCATTGGGTCAACTAGAAAACACGATGAAACTGAAGAATATTAAGTTAGATATTGCAAGAATAAAAACAGTACTCAGAGAAAAGAGTCAAGGGATGGAATAAAGAATGAATAAGAGTCAAGGGCGGAAAAAAACTAAAATCGGTGTGGTTATCGGGAATAACATGGAAAAGACAGTTACTGTTCTCAGTGAACGACGAGTCAAGCATTCTTTTTATAAAAAGATTGTTAAGCGAAGGAAAAAGTTCCTTGCGCATGACGAGTATGAAAAATGTAAGATTGGAGATGTGGTCAAAATTGTTGAAACAAGACCCTTGAGCAGAAGAAAGAGATGGCGGATTCAGGAAATTGTTGAGCTTTCCTCCAGCGAGAGAGAAGAAGAAAATGAGGATACAAAATAATGATACAGACAGAGACTATGCTTAAAGTTGCAGATAATTCCGGAGCCAGAAGGATTCTATGCATTACTCCTCTAGGGGGAAGAACGGGAAAAACAGCTACGATAGGAGATCTTATTTCAGCATCAGTTAAAGAGGCGGAGCCCGAGAGTAAAATTCCAAAAGGAAAGGTTATTCGAGCTGTTATTGTGCGAACAAAAAAGGAAATTAGACGCAAGGATGGTTCATACATCCGTTTCGATGATAATGCTGCTGTCATCATTGACCGCCAGGGTGAACCGATAGGGACTCGAGTTTTTGGCCCTGTTGGAAGAGAATTGCGAGAGAGAAAATTTATGAAGATCGTTTCTCTCGCTCCGGAGGTTTTATGATGAATAAGATAATATTAAAGAAAGATGACGTTGTCGTTGTTATAAACGGGAAAGATAAAGGAAAAACAGGGAAGATTTTAAAAGTTTTTCCTGAAAAAAGAAGAGCTATTGTTGAAAAGGCCAATTTTATCAAGGAATTTATTCGCCGTGACCAGAGCAAGAACATTCAGGGAGGAGTTATGGAGAAGGAAGCTCCTATCCATATTTCCAATTTGAAGCTGTATTGTTCAGAATGTGGTCAGGGAGTTAGAGTAAAGATAAAGAAGTTAGAGGACGGAAGCAAAATCAGAGTTTGCAATAAGTGTGAAGGAGCCTTAGAAAAGTAAAAAAGAGGAACGAGGAATGAGCCGGCTTTTAGAAAAATGTAAAAAAAAGATTGTTAGCGAACTACAAAAGGATCTCGCAATAAAAAATAAGATGGCTGTTCCCAGGCTCGAGAAAGTCGTTATAAACGTAGGCGTAGGGGATGCTATCCAGAATATTAAATTGTTAGACACGGCAAAAAAAGAATTGAGTCTTATTTCAGGTCAATGGCCTGCTGTTGGGAGGGCAAAAAAATCTATTTCGTCTTTTAAACTTCGTAAGGGACAGGCCATAGCTTGTTATGTAACCTTGCGCGGGAAAAGGATGTACGAGTTTTTTGACCGCCTGGTCAATATTGTTCTTCCTCGTGTGAGAGATTTCAGAGGAGTGTCTTCTCGATCCTTTGATGGAAGAGGAAATTATACTCTGGGTATGAAAGAACAGCTGGTTTTCCCAGAGATTGACTATACAAAAGTAGAAAGGCTGCGAGGCTTGAATATCACGATAATCACTTCTGCTAAGAAAGATGAAGAAGCTTATGCCTTGTTGAAGAAATTAGGGATGCCTTTTAGTGAAGATTTATAAGGAAAGAAAGAATGGCAAGAAAATCATGTGTGGCAAAATATCTGAAAGAGCCTAAATACACGACAAGAAGGAAGTCCCGCTGTCGGATATGCGGGCGTTCTAAGGGCTATTATCGAAAGTTCGATATGTGCCGTTTATGCTTCCGTGAACTTGCCTTGAGAGGAGAGATTCCTGGGATTATTAAGGCTTCGTGGTAAAATAGAAAAGAGGATAAAATCATGAGTTTGACAGATCCTATTGCTGATATGTTAACAAGGATGAGAAATGCTGCTCTGGTTAAGAAGAGAGAGGTGAACATTCCATCTTCCCGTGTAAAGGTCGAAATCGCCAAGATTTTGAAAGATGAAGGATATATCAAAAATTTTAAAGTTATCGATGATAATAAACAAGGGATTTTGATTATTACACTCAAATACACTGAAGATAATAAAAGCATTATTTCTGGACTCCGAAAAGTGAGTAAGCCAGGGTGCCGCATTTACTGCAAGAAAGATTCCATCCCTAAGGTTCTTGATGGACTGGGTATTGTGATCGTATCTACATCGAAAGAAATTGCCACTGGGAAAAGATGCAAAGAGTTAGGGGTAGGGGGAGAGGTTATATGTTATATATGGTAGTTCTTGAAAGAGGGGAATAGAAAAGTGTCGAGAGTAGGAAAGCAACCTATTGCAATACCAGAGGGAGTAAAGGTCAATATTTTATCTGATAAAATTGAATTTGAAGGCCCAAAAGGGAAACTCTCTTCGCCTCTGTTTGCTAGCATAAAGGCAGAAATCCAAGACAATCAACTTATCTTGACAAGAAAGAATGATACTGGAGAACAGCGGTCTTTTCATGGTTTGAGCCGATCTCTAGCCTTTAATGCTGCCGTAGGTGTTTCTTCTGGCTTTTCCAGGCAACTGGAAATAGTAGGTGTGGGATATCGGGCTAAACTCGATAAAGATAGAATGGAACTAATTCTGGGCTACTCAAAACCGGTTATCTATAAGATACCAAAAGATATCCAAATCGTTCTGGAAAAGCCAACCCTTATAAGAATTGAAGGAATAGATAAGCAGCGAGTAGGTCAAGAAGCTTACAGAATACGCAGTTTTCGCAAGCCCGATCCCTACAAATTGAAAGGGATTCGCTACGTGGGTGAGCGTTTGATTAAGAAAGAACGTAGAGCAGGGGTTAGCGATGTATAAAGATAAAGTGTTTATGAAGAAAAAAGCTAAAGGGCGAATAAGAAAGAGAGTTCGAAAGAAGATAAAAGGAAGCCTTGAAAGGCCCAGAGTTTACGTCTTCAAAAGCAATCGATATATCTATTCTCAGGCTATTGACGATGATAATGGAACTATTTTGGTGTCAGCCTCTACTTTAGAGAAAGAGTTTAAAACAAAAAACAAAAAAAAGAAAAACATAGAAGCCTCTAAAATTCTTGGTGAGATGTTGACTAAAAGACTGAAACAAAGGAAAATTGACAAAGTGGTTTTTGATAGAGGGATTTATCCCTATCACGGCCGCATCAAAGCTCTTGCTGAAGCCATGAGAAAAGGAGGACTCATTTTTTAGTCCAAATGAAAGGATTTGGTGAGGAGGAAATAGAGTGCCTGAAGAAAAAGTCGAAGAACAGGAAGTCGAGTTAAAAGATCAGGTGATTTCTATCCGGAGGGTGACTAAAGTTGTCAAGGGAGGTAAGAATCTAAGTTTTACAGCGTTAGTGGCAGTTGGGAATGAAAATGGCTTAGTCGGGATAGGAAAGGGAAAAGCGCGAGAGGTTCCTATGGCAATTGCCAAGGCAGTGCAGGCCGCAAAGAAAGATTTGTTTAAAGTGCCCATAATGAAGACGACAATCCCTCATTTTATTAAAGGAGAACATTGTGGAGGCGCTGTGGTTCTACGACCTGCTTCAAAAGGGACAGGTGTTATTGCGGGAGGTGCTGTCAGAATAATCATGGAGTTGGCTGGAATAAAAGATGTTTTGACCAAATCTCTTAGAAGCAATAATCCTATAAGTGTGGCAAATGCTACTATGAATGGCTTAAGAAAACTAAAAAATGCTGAGTTAGTTTCAAAAAATAGGGGTAAGCCAGAGGAAACTATATGGCAGTGAAGGAAACCAAGCCAAAGAAAACTAAAAAAGGTATAAGAATGAAAGTGCAAGAAGAAAAAGCTGATTCCTCTGAAAAACAATTAAAAATAAAATTGGTGCGAAGCCTCATCGGCCGACCCAGAGAACAGAGAGAAGTAGTAAGAGGATTAGGATTGAGAAAGATTAGTTCGGAAGTGATACGCAAAGATTGTCCTGAAATTATGGGTATGATCAAGAAAATAAATCATTTGGTGAAAGTGGAGGAGTTGGGAAAAAAATGAATCTGAGCAATCTTCATCCTGCAAAAAATTCCAGAAAAAAGAGAAGAAGGGTTGGACGAGGACCTGGTTCTGGACGTGGAAAGACTGCTGGCCGCGGTACAAAGGGCCAAAAATCCATATCTGGATATTCTCGCAAGAGAGGATTTGAAGGTGGTCAAATGCCCCTTAGTCGCCGGCTTCCTAAAAGAGGCTTCACCAATATTTTTAGAAAAGAGTATAGTGAAGTGAATCTTTATCGCTTGGAGAAAATCAGCAAGAATAAAATCGAGCTAAAAGATTTAGTCAAGGCCCGGATTATAAAGAAAGAATCTGAAGCTGTTAAAGTTTTAGGGAGAGGAGACATTTCTTCCTCAAAAACAATATATGCACATAAATTTTCTCGATCCGCACAAAAGAAGATTGAGGCTGCGGGTGGGAAAGCAATTCTTATTGGAAGTAAATAATGCTTGCTAGTATAAGAAACATTTTTAGCATACCTGACCTTAGAAAAAGGGTGATCTTTACTCTGTTTATTTTAGCTGTCTATCGTATCGGCGCCCAAATTCCAAATCCTGGAATAAGTGGCTCAGCGCTGGCCGAGTTCTGGGAAATGCAGAAGGGAACGATTTTTGGCATGATGGATCTTTTCACAGGACAAAATATGTCCCGAATGACAATTTTTGCCCTTGGCATTATGCCTTATATCAGTGCGTCTATTATCCTCCAGCTGCTTCAAGTTGTATGGCCTTACCTGGAGAAATTATCAAAAGAGGGAGAGCTTGGCAGAAAAAAAATCACTCAGTATACTCGATATGGGACCCTTTTTATATGTATAATCCAGTCATTTGGGATAAGCATGTTATTGGAAGGTCTAAAGAGCCCTGGCGGATTAGCCATTGTTCCAAACCCTGGTTGGGGATTTAAGTTCATGACAGTCTTAACGCTGACTACAGGAACCGTTTTCATCATGTGGCTGGGTGAGCAGATATCCGAACGCGGGATCGGCAACGGCATCTCTCTTATCATCTTTGCAGGCATTGTAGTCAATTTTCCCAGGGGAGTCCAAAGCGTTGTGGAAGGGTTGAGAACAGGAGATATGGATCCGCTGAGATTAATTTTTCTTGTAGTCTTGATGCTTTTGGTCATTGCTATAATAGTTTTTGTTGAGAGAGGGCAGAGGCGAATCCCTGTATCTTATGCCAAAAGAGTAGTAGGAAGGAAGATTTATGGTGGCCAGAGTACACATCTTCCTTTGAGAGTTAATACAGGAGGAGTTATCCCCATAATTTTCGCCGCTTCTGTCATTACCATTCCTTCCACTATTGCTCAAATGATCAAAGTCCCTTTTATTCAGAATATCGCCCAACAATTCATACCAGGTATGCCTCTCTATAGCTTGTTTTATATTGGAGCTATTATCTTTTTCACATATTTTTATGTTTCTATTATTTTCAATCCAACCGATGTTGCAGACAACTTAAGAAAATACGGAGGCTTTATTCCTGGAATAAGGCCGGGAAAAAACACTTCTGATTTTATAGATAGTGTCCTTTCACGGCTCACGTTAATAGGGGCCATCTATTTGGCTGCAGTTGCTATTTTACCAGATTTTCTCACAAGAGGATTTCGTGTAGCTACCCTGCCTTTTATCGGAAGCTTCTTAGATCAGAATTTACCCAGATGGTTTACTCAGGGATTGAATGTTGATTTTTATTTTGGAGGAACCTCTATTCTTATCGTGGTCGGAGTGGCTATGGATACTCTGCAACAGATCGAGGCACAGCTTGTTATGCGTCATTATGATGGATTCATGCGCCGAGGCCGCCTCAAAGGGAGGAGAGGATGAGAATCATCTTTCTTGGTCCTCCTGGGAGCGGAAAGGGAACCCAAGGGGAGCTTATCGAGAAAAAGTACGGTTTCCCTAAAATTTCCTCTGGAGATATGCTTCGCCAGGCTGTTCAAGAGAGAACTCCTTCAGGCAAAAAGGCAGAAGCTAGTATGAAACGAGGTGAGTTGGTAAATGATGATATAGTTGTCGAGGTGATCAAGGAAAGGATTTCCAAAGCTGATTGTAAAAAAGGTTATATCTTAGATGGTTTTCCTAGAAATATCCATCAGGCTAAGAAGTTAGAGGAGATTAACCAGGAACATACAGAGGTTGCTATTGAGATATATTTAAGTGACCGAGTTGTATTTGACAGACTTGGAGCAAGGCTGATATGTTCAAGCTGTGGAGCAATATACAATCTTTTTGTTCGAACTCCGAATAAAAAGGAAATATGCGATGTTTGCAGGGAGAAACTTACTCTAAGAGAAGACGATAAACCTGAGGTTATCGAAGAACGTCTGAGAGTTTATCATGAACAGAGAGAAGGGCTTGTTGATTATTATCAGAACAGAAAGGTATATTTCAGAATAGATGGTGAGAAAAAAATTGAGGCAATATTTAGCGATATTTGTTCTATTCTAGATAAGAAGATCAATAGATTTATAGAGGTAGAAGCTCCTAAATGATTATTTACAAGAACGAAGACGAGATTCGTGCAATAAGGAGAAGTAATCAAATTGTGGCTAAAGTTTTGGATGAGCTAAGAACCATGATTAAACCAGGAGTGCAAACGAAAAAATTGGACGAGTATGCAGAAAAAAGAGCCAGAGAGATGGGAGCTGTCCCAGCGTTTAAGGGCTATCGAGGTTATCCCGCATCTCTATGCACTTCCATAAATGAGGAAATTGTCCATGGTATTCCCTCTTCGCGAGCTCTGCATGAAGGTGACATCATCAGCCTTGATTTTGGTGTCGTCTGTGATGGCTATTATGGAGATGCAGCTGTGACCTATCCTGTAGGAGAAGTTACATCGGAAGCAAAAAAAATTATTGAAACTGCTAAAGAGGCCTTCTATAAAGGTTTGGGACAAATGAGAGAAGGGTGTAGGATATCAGATATATCTTTTGCCATTCAAAGTTATGTCGAATCTCAAGGGTTCTCAGTCATCAGATCATTTGTTGGACATGGAGTCGGCTTTTTCTTGCATGAAGACCCCCAAGTTCCAAATTTTGGTCAACCTGGACGCGGGCCAAAGATAAAACGAGGAATGGTTCTAGCTATTGAACCGATGATTGCCATGGGGGATTGGAATGTAGAGATTCTAGCTGATAGCTGGACAGCTGTAACCAAAGATAGAAGCCTATCAGCCCATTACGAACATACAGCAGCGGTGACTCAAGAAGGTACTAAGATTTTAAGCTTATTAGATGAAAAAGAGAGCCTGCAATCTTTAAAGGAGTCCCGGTATGCCTAAGCAGGATATTTTTGAGACTGAAGGAACTGTTCTTGAAACTCTCCCGAATGCCATGTTTCGTGTTGAATTGGCAAATAAGCACAGGATTTTAGCACATATATCAGGAAGAATGCGGAAGCATTTTATCCGCATTCTTCCTGGAGACAAGGTGTTAGTCGAGCTTTCACCTTATGATCTGACAAAAGGAAGAATTACTTATCGATTCAAATAAAGGAAAAGCGAATGAAAGTCCGAGCATCCATAAAAAAAATCTGCAGGAATTGTAGAATAATAAAAAGGAAAGGGACTCTCAGAGTTATATGCTCAAATCCAAGACATAAACAAAAACAAGGTTAAATGAGGTAAAAATGGCACGAATTGCAGGAATTACTCTTCCTTCGGAAAAAAGGATTGAGATTGGGTTAACTTACATTTTTGGTATTGGCCGATCTAAAGCGAACAAAATTCTTAAAGAGGCAGAAATCGATAGAGATAAAAAAGTAAAAACATTGAGCGAAGATGAGATAAATAAAATCCGCCAAATCATTGAGAAACGCGATAAGATAGAAGGTGACTTGAGACAAGAAACCACCTTGAATATTAAAAGATTGATGGATATAAGCTCTTATAGGGGGCTTAGACATAGAAGAAGATTACCTGTAAGAGGTCAAAGGACAAAAACGAATGCCCGGACGAGGAAAGGCCCTCGAGGACATACTATAAAGAAAACATAGAGGGAGTTATTAATGCCGAAACCCAGAAGAAAGGTAAAGAAAAAAAAAGTAAAAAAGGATATTGGATTTGGTGTGGCTTATATTCGGTCAACATTTAACAATACAATCATTACTATAACAGATCAGGAGGGAAACTCCATTTGTTGGGCCAGCTCTGGTACTGCTGGATTTAAGGGTGCTCGCAAGGGAACACCTTTTGCGGCTCAGCTGGCAGCCAAAGAGGCTTCAGCTAAGGCTAGAGAAAGTGGGGTACGGTATGTAGATGTTAAGATCAAAGGCCCTGGTGCTGGAAGAGAGTCAGCTATTCGAGCCCTTCAGGCAGAAGGGTTGGAAATAAAATCCATTAGGGACGTTACTCCAATTCCCCATAATGGCTGTCGCGTTCGAAAAAGAAGAAGAGTTTAGAGATGTGCTAATAAGGAGATAAGTATGTCAAGATCCAGAGAATCACTTTGTCGCATTTGTCGTACAGAGAGAGTAAAACTTTTTCTAAAAGGAAGTAAATGTTTAACTGAAAAATGTTCTGTGGAGCGGAGGCCCTATCCTCCTGGCGAGCACGGAAGAGCAAGGAGAAGAATTCTGGGATATGGTATTCAGCTCAGGGAAAAACAGAAGTTAAAGAGATACTATTGTATGTCTGAAAAACAATTCCGGTTGTTCTTCAAAAGAGCTTTACAAAAAAGAGGAGTCACAGGAGAGAATCTCTTAATCATGCTAGAAAGGAGGCTGGATAATGTCGTCTTTTTAATAGGATTCTCTCATTCTCGAGCTCATGCGCGGCAGTTGATCACTCATGGTCATTTTCGTATTAACGGAAGGAAAGCTTCCATCCCATCTATGTTAGTGAATAAAGGGGATGTTTTGTCATTTCGGGATAAATCAAAAAAGCATGAAGAATTGAAGGCTATCGTGGAATTTAATAAGAATAAAACTGTCCCAGGATGGCTCGAAGTCGACCGGAAAAAGGTGGAGACAAATATTCTTTCTTTTCCTACTCGTGAAGATGTTACTTTTCCTGTGGAAGAACATTTAGTTGTTGAGCTCTACTCGAAATAAATTACTCTCTGATATCACGTGGAGAATTGAAAATTTGAATTTTTTCCGCCAGGCGGCTTGATATGACAATAATGGAATGAGGAGAGGAGGAAGTATGATAGAAACAGGTTTTCAGAGGCCTAGGTATCTAGAATGTGATTATGAGACTTTAACGGAGAAATACGCCAGGTTTTCGGCCCAACCTTTTGAGAGGGGATACGGGATCACTATTGGAAACTCATTACGGAGGATTCTTCTTTCTTCCATAACCGGAGCAGCCATTACAAATGTTCGCATTCAAAATGTTCTCCACGAATTTTCAACTATTCCAGGGATTGTAGAGGATGTGACTGATATCATACTGAATTTGAAGAGTATCCCCCTGAAGCTTAAGGGAGATGAACCAAAAATACTAACACTAAAAAAAGAGGGAACGGCTGAAGCCAGAGCGTCTGATATTGTTCATGATTCAGATGTTGAGATTCTTGATCCTGAAATTCATATTGCTTCCCTCGATAAAGATGGGAAATTAGATATGGAGATTATTGTTAAGAATAACAGGGGATATATTTCTGCTGATCTGAATTTCGATGAAGACTTGAGCGTGGATTTTATCCCTATCGATTCTTCCCATTCACCTGTCGTAAAGGTGAACTACAAGGTGGATCCTGCTAGAGTGGGCAAAAGAATCGATTATGAAAATCTTTCGCTGGAAATTTGGACAACAGGCGCTGTTTTGCCCCAAGACGCTTTAGCTCAGGCAGCTAAAATATTGAGAGATCATCTTGTTATATTCCTCAACATTGTTGATGAGCAAGCAGAAAGAGAGCAGGCCCCAGTAAAAAAAGAGATTCCGCATTTTTCGCAGATAGATATTCTTTCTAAGTCTATAGACCATCTCGAGCTCTCTGTCAGGTCGAGTAACTGTCTCAGGTCAGCTGGAATCGATAAAATTCATGGACTTGTTCAGAAAACAGAAGATGAACTCCTGAAGACAAAGAATTTCGGCCGTAAATCTTTGACGGAAATTAAACAGACTCTGCAGGAATTGGGATTAGGCTTAAATTTGGATCTTCACCCCAAATTATTAGAGAAAATTGAGGGCGATAAGAAGGAAGAAAAAGAGGAAGAGATCGTAGTATGAGACATCTAGTTAAGGGGAAGAAACTAAGACGTAACACTTCACAGAGGCGCGCTTTGCTTCGTAATCTTGTTACATCCTTTCTGGAAAAAGAACGCATTAGAACAACTCTGGCCAAGGCAAAGGCAGCTAGACCTCTTGCTGAGAAAATGATTACTTTAGCCAAAAAGGACACTATTCATACTAGGCGTTTGGCCTTAAGGTTTATCTATAAAAAAGAAGTGGTGAAGAGGCTTTTTAGTGAGATTGGCCCTCGATTTAGCGAAAGACCTGGAGGATATACAAGGATAGTGAAAATCGGCCCTCGCTCAGGTGATGGAGCTGAGATGGCCATTCTGGAGCTTATCGATATAGAGTTTAAGAAGAAGGAAAAGAAGAAAAAGCTTAAAGAGAAAGTAAAAGAAACAGCTAAGGCAAAGAAATAAAGCACAAATCCGTCTATTCGGTCTATTAAGTCTGTTCCGTTTATCTGGTTTGTTTGGTTTATGTATATAGGCAAGACAGGCAAGACAAATAATATGCGAGAAAAAGAACTGTTAGTCAGTTTGTCTGTTATTCGGTTAACTGACAAACAGACTAACCGAGTAACTGGTTAACAGAAATAAGTTTTGAGCTTTGAGATATGAGTTTTGAGTTATTAATGAAGAATGCAGTCTGCTTACTACTTATTGTCATTAGGTGTGACCCAGAGCTTTTGTCCAGGATAAATTTTTGACCTTGAATGGAGACCATTAAGATTGAGCAAAGTATTGAGGTTCATTCTATATTTTTTCGCGATCTCGAAAGGTGTATCGCCAGTTTTCACTGTGTATAAGGTAGCCCCTTCAGGCCTTCCAGATTGAATCACAAGCTTCTGTCCGATACTCAGATTATCGCTTCTAAGATTGTTCTCTTTTTTTATTCTTTGAACAGTTGTGCTAAAACTGTTTGCGATTCGATAGAGAGAATCTCCTCTTCTAACTATATAAACGAGTTTTTCCCCGTCTTTGATAAGCTGAAAAGGACGAGCTGAGACATAACTTCTCCCCCTGCCAGGAACTTTAAGCCTTTGTCCTGGCCTGATAAGATAATTCCGGCTAAGGCGGTTTAACTGGGCAATGGCTGTGACAGATGTTCTGTAGCGTTTTGCGATGCCTGAGACCGTCTCTCCCCTTCTAACATAATGATAGACATAAGTAGCTTCAGGGGGAATCCAGCGGGAGATAGAATTTACTGCAGCCAGCGCTTTTCCGCCAGAGCCAATTGGGATCTTGAGGAGGTATTCATGTTCAGGAGTAGCTTTGTACCGGAGTTCAGAATTTAGGGAGGCAAGAGCTTCAGATCCTAATCCCAGTTTCTTTGAGAGTGAAGAAAGCCTAATAGGTCGATTGATTTTGATTGTTTCATATCTTAGAGGAGGATCGGGAGAAGGAAGGTTGAAGCCATATTTTTCCGGGTTGTTAATAATGAGAAGGGTGGCGATGAGCCTGGGAACAAACCGAGCTGTTTCCTTTGGAAGCATGGTATACAGATCCCAGAAGTTGTCAAGATATTCTATTCGCTGTAAGCGGATGACCCTTTGAACTCTAAACTCTCCGCAGTTATAAGCTGCCAGCGCAGTTGTCCAGTCACCAAAGAGGGAATGGAGCTCATTAAGGTACTTTATAGCTGCTTGTGTAGCTTTGACTGGATCCATTCTTTCATCGATCCATCGATCCCTCTTTAATCCAAAGCGGTATCCTGTAGATGAAATGAACTGCCAGAGACCAAGGGCTCGAGCGCGGGAATAAGCATTGACTTTAAACCCGCTTTCGATTATCGGCATCCAGGAAAGCTCTTCTGGAAGACCTGCTTTTTTCATTTCTTCATTTATCATCTCTTTATAGCGGCCGGAGCGCTTATAGGCTTCTTCAAAATCTTTCTTTTCTTTTGTCTGAAAACTTTTAATCTCAGCCAGAACATATTTGTTTTCAACGAGCGGAATAGTCTGATGGTTATCTCCGACTGTGATGAGGCGCGAACCATAGATCTCTTGAATTCTCTGGGCGATGAGAAGCCTTAAATCGTTTTTTGCTTGGATAAGGGATGAATCCTGGGGAAGTTCCAGCTTCAGAATAAGGCTGTAGGCTTCATCAAGTGCTGCAAGAGAGGTATCAAAATCTCCCCTTTCCCATGCAATACGAGCATCTTGGTAGGCATCCAGAGCTTCTTCGAGCAATTCAGAGGGGCCTTGCTCTTTTTGAGTTATGTCTGCTTCTTGAGGGAGCTGTTCCTGATCGCTTTGTTCTTTTTTTTCTTCAATAGGAGGAGGTTCCTTCTCAGTTAAAGCTTCCTGGGAAATATGCTCCTCTAATGCTGGAGAAGGAGGATCTTTTTGGATTTCAATTAAAAGCTTCTTATGGGAAGAGCAGTTCCATAAAAACAGAGAAAGAATAATTATGAGAAAGATTACAATAATATGTTTGCAGTCTCTCAATTTGCACCTTAAAAAATATTATTGCATCTCAGTATATTTTAGTCAATGATTCAATCAGTTTAGTCCGTTAGGTCCGTTTAGTCTGTTTAGACCGTTAAGTAATTAGCAAGACAAATCCCTATCGGGCGGCAATACATATTTGGTTTAAGGTTTAAAGTTGAAAGTTAAAGGTAATTTAATTATGGATCATCTCCAAAAGAGTTGGTAGGATCATAAGGATTCAAGGAGTCAAGGGGTCAGGGATTCGAGTGAAATGCTTAAGAATTACAAAGAATTAAAAGTTTGCACAGGAGGGAATAGGAGAGGTTGAGAGGATGCTCAAAGCACTTACTAAATCGCTACAAAAAAAACACTTGAATCCTCGAACCCTTTGCATCAACTAATTGGGAGAAGAGGGAGATGACTTTTATCCCAGCCCGACTTCTCTCCTGAGAAGATCTATTTCTTTTCGGGTAAGATAACGCCACTCTCCTTTTTTCAGCTTGCCCAGGGTTAAGCCAGCAAATTTTATCCGTTTAAGTTTCATCACTCTATAACCTGTGGCTTCGAACATTCTTCTTAGCTCCCGTTTTCTTCCTTCACAGATCTCAACTCTAAGATGACTCCTTTTTTGGCTGGAAGCTATTTGAGTGATTTTTGCAGGAGCTGTCTTTTTACCATTCAGATAGATACCTTTCTTAATACTGGAGAGGCTGGAAGGATCAGGCTTCCCTTTTACTGTTAGAAGATACTCTTTTCTGACTTTATAGCGAGGATGCATCAAGCGATAAGCCAGTTCTCCATTATTTGTTAAAAGCAGTAGGCCTTCACTGTCAAAATCCAATCTTCCTACAGGAAAAATCCGCCTCTTCATTTGGGGAAGTAAACTCATGATTGTAGGTCTTTTAAAAGGGTCTTTAAGGGTCACAAGATAACCAGATGGCTTGTTCAACAATAAATAGGTCAAGCCTTTATCACTCTTTACTCTTTTTCCGTCCAGATCAACACAATCCTCCTCATCATCTATCTTGTAACCAAGAATCTGGATGACTTCGCCATTCACTTTCACCCTGCCTTCAGCAATCATTTTATCCGCCTCTCTTCTTGATGTAATTCCAGCCTTAGAAAGGAATTTGTTCAATCTGAGTTGCATTTTCAGTAATCCTTGCCAAGCAGATGAATATTTCCAATTTTGACCCTTTTAAGGCCTGCTTCTAACGCCGCCTCTTTGCACTCAAATGCATGGAGGCGAGACGTTGAAGGTAAATCTTTGAAATAAAAATGGGGATAAAACCCTAGGAGAGCGTATGGAATTTCAGGGTCGAGGGAAGCTATAAATTTGGCTATTTGATAAACCTCCTCTTTTTCAACATATCCTGGAACTAGGAGGGTACTGCCAATAATCATAGGTGGCTCCTCTCGCTTTTTAATCCGTTTTGCGGCAAGTTCAAAATTCATCATGGTTTGATCGTTGCTCCGCCCGCACAAAGCCATGTTTATGCCAGGATTAAATGTCTTTAGATCAAACTTCACACATCCGCCGCTCTCTAAAGCAAGATCTAGGATTTCTTCTAATAAACGGCTGTTCATGGATCCGTTGGTTTCCCAGCAGAATCTTAATAATTTATTTTTTCTTTGAGCTAAAGCAAAGCGCGAAACATGGATGGAGTGAAGAAGCTGTGGAGAAGGATCTCCTCCAAAATAACAGATGCATGAAGTTTCTTCGTCCACAGCCTGAGCCAGGTCATGAGCTGATTGAGACTTCTTTGCCTTAAGGTCCTCCTTGTGATGCCAATTCTGGCAGAAAAGACAGTTGAAGGTGCATCCATAGTAGAAAACAGCCAAATTTTTAAACCCGTATTCAGGTCCTTTGGAACAAGAATAACGGGGATAGCCAGCCCCTGTGCCCCCTGGACAGACCCAGTCAGCCACACAATTCGTAGGCAAAGGATCATAATGCCAGGAAAAATACCCCTGCTCTGGAGAAGGAGTAATTCTCTTACCGTTGCTATTTTCTCTTACTCCGCAGTATCCTTTCATTCCCTCTCCAAGCTGGCAAAGGTTAAAACAATATTTGCATGTAATTCCCCTTTCTTCTTTAGGAGGTGCTGGCGGCAAATCAAAAGGTTCCCGCGAAACCTGATGAACCCTATGGATATGGGGCTCAACACTCTGGAAATCCATGAGGATACACTCCCGACATAGGCCCAAAAATTCAGAGATCAGCCTGTTTTCCTTTCCGCAGTTGACACATTTTCCCATTGTTATAAAAATCCAAATGTTAAACCTGATTCCGCAAGACGTCAAACGTAAAACGTAAGAAGTATAAAAAAAATATTAGATAATCGTTTTGCGTTTGTCGTTTTACGTTTTTTGTATAATAATATTAAAAATAAATATTAAACCCGCCGCTGAAGGTAAAATCACCAATCTTCAAATCTCTTTCTTCAATATCAAGTTTGACATGATGATATTTTCCTTCAGCCAGAAGAGAAAACTTTTTCCCTAAATGTAATTCTAACCCCAGTCCAAAATTGAATCCTCGATCCGTATCTTTATCGATATTACGAATGCTTGCTGTATAGTAGCCATAACCTGCAGTGATATAAGGATTCAAGAAAGAGAGAGGAAAAAAATACTTCAAGTTTAAACCTAAGTAATTGTAATCAATTTCGCGATCTGCCCAATCAAAAGTCGGGAACTCTTTGAGGTCAATGTCGTGGGCGGCCTGGAAGTAGTTTACTTCAAGAGCAAGCATCATGAATTTTATTCCGGCTCGAGCCCCATAAAGAAAGGTTGTATTGGTATTGAACTCGATATCGGTGAGGCTGGGTTTCTGAGCAGATAATCCTCCCTGAAGACCAAGATAAAAGCCTCCCTGTCCATATGCACTAGAAACAAACACAAGGGAAAATACCAAAATAAAGGCTGAAATTAATATTTTTTTCATATCCATTCTCCTTTTCATTCTTTTTACTCCTCATTCCTTAAGGTAAGTTTAAAGTTTAAGCTTTAACGTTAAAGGTTTCTTAAATTTAACATCAAGCCTCAAACAAATTTCTATTCTTGCCTTAAACCTTCAACCATTTCTCAGTTTTGAGCTTTGAGTTTGTTTTGTCTTGCCCTCCTTGTACTTTTATTAATAAATGTCAAATGTTGAGACGCGACCCCTTTAAATTTTTTTATAAAAAAATCTCCTTGTTCATTATTTTAAGCTAGAAACGCTAGAAAAGCGAGAAACAACACAGTTTAGTCAGTTGTGTCAGTTTTGAGATTTGAAGAAACGAACCGGATAAAACCTTTCTCAAATTCTTCCGTATCATATATAATATGAGTTAAATGTAATAAAGCAGTAGAACAATGGCAAGAATTAATGTTGGCGAAGCTGTTTCAATGGCCATGAGTTCTCTCTGGGCGAATAAGCTCAGGACGTTCCTCACATTATTGGGTGTCATCATCGGCGTCCTCACTATAATCACAGTTATCTCTATCATCCAAGGTCTAAACAACTTTGTCTATACAGAATTGGCTTTCCACGGTGCTAATGACTTTTCAGTGTCTAAATATTCCATAACTGGAACTTCCTTGAAAGAGTGGCGGGAAATGCTAAAGAGGAAAAATCTAACTCTTGATGACATGAGACTCCTCCGCCGCCAGTGCGAATCATGCGAACTCATAGGAGCCTCGACTGGCACAAGTAGAACCGCAAAATTCGGAAGCCAATTCCTCAAAGATGTATCAATAAGAGGCTTGACTCATCTTGACCATATGATCGGAAATGTGGAGGAGCTTGAAAGAGGAAGACATATACTTAAAGAAGATGAAGACCGCTCCCGCTTCGTCTGTGTCATTGGAACAGACCTAGTAGAAGAGCTGTTCCCTCATCTAGATCCCCTGGGCAAAAGGATCAAAGTTGGTCAGCATAATTTTTTAGTAATTGGCATAGGTAAAAAGAAAGGAAAACTTTTGGGGATGAGTCAGGATAATTATATCCGCATTCCAATCTCAACTTTTTATAAAATCTATGGCTCAAGACGAAGCATCGACATCAATGTTCACACATCCTCACAAGAACAGATGGAACAGGCTAAAGAAGAAGTGAGAACCATTCTTCGTTCCAAGCGCCATCTTTCTTTTAATGACCCGGATGACTTCTCTTTCAGAAGTTCAGAAACTTTTATTCAGCTTTACAAAACAATAACTTCAAGCATCTATTTTGCCATGATTGCCATCTCCTCTATTGCCCTCATCGTGGGCGGAATTGTTATCATGAACATCATGCTCGTAGCTGTCACTGAAAGGACTAAAGAAATTGGTATTCGTATGGCTGTTGGAGCCCGCCGCATGGACATTTTATTACAGTTCTTGGTCGAATCCGCTGCCCTCTCTGCTTCCGGAGGAATAATTGGTATTCTCATAGGGTTTATCATTGCCAGGATTGTCACGGCAACCACGTCTTTGCCTTCGAGTATTGAACCTGTCTCCATCATTATTGCCATTCTTGTTTCTACCTCTGTAGGTATCTTTTTCGGCCTTTATCCAGCCAGTAAGGCTTCTAAGCTTAATCCCATAGAATCCCTCAGGTCAGAACAATGAGAATTGGAATTCTTAAAGAAATATTTCAAATGGCCTTTGATTCGATAAAAAGCCATAAACTCCGATCTTTCTTAACACTGTTAGGAATCATGATCGGTGTGGCGACCGTTATTGGGATGGTATCTATTATCCAGGGTTTAAACAGAACTTTTCTCAGTGAACTTGAATCCATCGGTTCAGACATAATCATGGTGAGCAAATCCGAACCAGGCGTTCACATAGGCCGCTCTTCTGAGGAAATAAGACAGAGAAAAGACTTCACCTTTGAAGATGCTCTCGCTATCGAGAATGAATGTTCATTGGTCAAAGCAGTTGCCGTTGACCTTGTTGTGGATGTCTTTGAGAACATCCCTATCAAATACCAAAATATCAAAAGTCAGGATTCTATAATTATTGGGATGAACGAGAAATTCCCTATGGTTCTATCTGTTTATCTTCCGCAAAAGGGAAGATTCATATCTGAATCAGATATTATTCACCGCACTAAAGTTTGTGTCCTTGGGTCTGAGCTGACTGAGACTCTCTTTCCTTACACTGAAGCTCTGGGAAAAGAAATAAGAATTGGACCTGAAAAATTTACGGTTATTGGATTGCTCGAAAAAAGAGGTAGTATATTCGGACAGAGCCAGGATAATTTTATTGGCATTCCCATCACAACTCTTATGAAGTATTTTCCTTATGACCTCTCAGGAATCGAAATTACTGCCACTCCCGAAAAACATGGTTATATCCAAGAAACCATGGAACAGATAATTAACGTTCTCCGTAAAAGAAGAAAAGTCGGATTCGGAAAACCCAACGACTTTGCCATTTTTACTCAGGATACTATTATAGACCTTTACAACCAAATCACAGGGGCAGTCTACCTGGTCATGATTGTTATCTCCTCAATCGGCCTTCTTGTAGGTGGAATTGGCGTCATGAATATCATGCTGGTCTCTGTCAAGGAAAGAACAAGAGAAATCGGAATTCGAAAAGCCATCGGAGCCCGCTCGGGGGATATCCTAAAGCAGTTTTTGATTGAGGCAATCCTCCTTACTTGCATAGGAGGCACATCAGGCATAATTATAGGCTTCTCCATAGCTTTTCTTGTAAAGGCTGCAACTCCTCTTCCTGCTTCTGTAACTCTCTGGTCCGTTTTATTAGGATTTTTTGTCTCTGTCTCTGTGGGTCTTTTCTTCGGAATCTTTCCTGCTCAAAAGGCAGCCAAGCTCGACCCAATTGTCGCGCTTAGGCATGAATGAATCGGTTAGTCGGTTAATCAGTTAGTCTGTTAATCAGTTAGTCTGTTATTTTAATTAAAATATTTAACCGATTAACTGAATAACTGACTAACTGATTAACCGATTAACTGATTAACAGACTAACTGACTAACCGATTATTAATATACTCATAGGCTCTATCCAATGCCAATTCTAGATTTTCTGGATCTTCTCCTGCTATCTGAACCAAAGAAGGACTTCCTCCTCCCTTTCCTTTTATCATAGGTGTAACTATGGGAACAAGCTCTCTCATGTCTATGTCTAAAGTCTCAGAGCTTGCCAGTACCAAATGAACTCTCTTCTCTGCTTTTAGCCCATAAAGAACAACATATTCTCCTTTTTTTATTATATTTAGGGCCAGAGATTTCACTTCCTCTGGGTTTCTTCCAGAATAAATCTCTTTGATTATTTTTTCTTTCGCTCCTTGAATGGCTTCCTGAGCCTCATACTGGATAAGTTTCTCTTGGGTATTTTTATTCTTCTTTTTTTGATCCTTGAGTTCAAAAACAAGTTTTTCGAATGAATTAAGGATTTCGCCTTCACTAACGGTTAGCTTATTGGAAAGATGACGAAGATCTCTGTTTTTCCGTGTATAATCTTGAAGTGCTCTCTTCCCGCATAAAAATTCAAATCTGACATTGTTCCTGATTCTCTCCAACTTGAGGATTTTTATAATACCGACTTCACCTGTCCTGCGCAGATGTGTTCCTCCACAGGCTGAATAATCGAAATCTGATATTTCGACAATACGAATAAGTCCCTTCTTCTTTGGAGGCTTTCTCAACGGGATGCTCTGTGTTTCTTCTTCCTTTATGAAATAAGTTTTTATCTCCCTGTCCTGGAATACGATCTCATTAGCCAATCTTTCTACCTTTTCAACTTCCTCTTCTGTAATCTTCCTTAAATCAATCTCAACAGAAGAAATCTTATCCCCTAAATGGAAAGATAAGGTCTCTGCATTGTAGATTTCATCAAAACTCTGAGAAAGAATGTGCTGACCTGTATGCTGCTGCATATAGTCAAAACGAACTGTCCAATCAATGACTCCTTTTATGTCTTCAGAGAAAACATCTTCCTCGAGAACATGAAGGATTCTGGAATTTTCCTCCATTACTTTTATTACTTTGATTCCGTTTATGGTTCCTTTATCCGAAGGCTGTCCTCCTGATTCAGGATAAAAACAGGTTTTATCAAGGATCAAGGCAGATTTTTCCTCATAAGTTGTTTTTTCTATAATCTTCGCATCAAACTCAACTTGATAGGGATTTTCAAAATAAAGCCGTTTGGTTTGTTTATTCATTAATTTCACCCTGTTCATCGTAAAACAAATAAAGCAAGAAATAAAGGGGTCGCGTCTCAACATTTGACATTTATTAATAAAAAAGCAATTCGGGCAAGACAATGCCCTATTGGGCAAGCAAGACAACGCTTTGCTGGCAAGACAAAGAGGCAAGACAAAAAAATAAGTAAATGGGGAATGGTGAATAGTGAATGGGAAATGGCGAATGGATTTTTCTGCTTATGGCTTACGGTTTACGGCTTACGAATGTCAGTTTTGAGTTTTGAGCTTTGAGTTTTGAGTTCTCCTGCTCCTCATTCCTCACTCTTTACTAAATCCAGCACTCGTTTGGTGAGTTTGAAGTGTTTCTTGGTGACTTTATCGAGAATCTGGACTCCCTGGAGTTTGACAAGCTTCACCGCAGCTTCTTCAGCCATAGGAGAGGAACCTTTAGGAAGGCCCATCCCTATATCTTGAGAAAGAAAGTAGAGCCGCCTCAAAAATTCAGCTCGAGCAAGAATCGACGCTGCAGCCACGGCCAAATCTTCCTCAGCTTTTGGCCTTTGAATGAGCTCAATATTCCTTCCCCGTTTCATCAGGGCATTACTGACATATAGCTTATCCCCAAACTGATCAGTGATGGCAAGACTACAAGGGACTTCTTCGAGGATGTTTTCGATAGCACGAGAATGAGCCCAGGCAAGGATTCTGTTAAGGTTTCTCAACTTATTATAAAGCTCATTATATTTTTCCGGTCCGATGACTACTAGTGAATATTTGTATCCCCTTTTTATGAAATCAGCCAATTCCCTGACGCGGTTGTCCGAAAATTGTTTACTATCTTTTACACCAAATTCTCGAAGAACTTTTTGCTGCTTATCTGGAAGAAAAAATCCCGCCACCACAAGAGGACCGAAATAATCCCCCTTCCCTGATTCATCTGTTCCGATGTGCCCTTTTTCCACTTGAAAGAGTTCTGGCTGCCGCATTTAAATAAGATGCCTGTCCTTTGCTTCTTTTATTAAATCATCTTTGAAATTTGGGTGGGCAATGTTGATCAAAGCTTCTGTCCTTTCTTTTAAGTTCTTCCCATGCAGATAGGCAACTCCATATTCTGTAACCACATACTTGACATCACCTCGAGTTGTAACAACTCCTGCTCCTCTTTTGAGGAAAGGGACAATCCGGGATATCTCTCCTTTCTTTGCTGTGGAAGGAAGAGCAATGATTGGAAGACCCTTTTTAGAATGAGCAGCTCCACGAATGAAATCAACCTGGCCGCCGAAGCCGCTATAAATATAGGTGCCAATAGAATCAGAGCAGACCTGACCAGTGATATCCACTTCGACGGCAGAATTTATAGCTACCATAGTCTCGTTTTGAGAAACGTTAAAGGGATGATTTACATAGTCTACAGGATGTGCCTCAAATGTTGGATTATTATTGGCAAATTTATAAAGTTTGTTTGACCCTAATATAAAAGTCAAAATCACTTTATATGGATGAAATGTCTTTTTGGCCCCAGTTATGATTCCATCTTCTATGGCCTCCATTACTCCATCTGAAACCATTTCTGTGTGGATACCTAAATCTTGCCTACCTTTTAAGGCAGAAAGCACAGCATCAGGGATTCCTCCAATGCCTAACTGAAGAGTGGAACCATCTTCAATTAGTTCAGCAATAAAATGGCCTATCTTTCTTTCCACTTCACTGAAAGGTTTCTTCTCCAGCTGAGGAAGGTCCTCCGAAACCTCAATAATTTTGTGGACTCGAGAAACATGAATAAAAGAATCTCCTAGAACTCGCGGCATCTTTTCGTTGACCTGAGCAATAACGATCTTCGCCGTCTCTGCAGCAGCCTTGGAGGCCAAAACCTCTACACCATAACTCATAAAACCATGCTCATCAGGCGGGGAAAGATGAAGCACAGCCACATCAAGGAGCATTTGCCCTGAATAAAAAAGATTGGGAATCTGGTGAAGAAAGATCGGAATATAATCTGCTCTTCCTTCATTTATGGCTTTTCTGTCTGCAGGGCCGACAAAGAGAGAATTATGGCGAAAATGACCCTCCATTTCAGGCTTAGCTAGAGGGTCTTCCCCTAAAAGGAGAACATGAACAAGTTCAACGCCTTCCAGCTCATCCTTCCTAGAAGCTAATGCTTTCATCAATACATAAGGAGTTGCAGCGTTACCGCTTATGTAAACGCGGTTGTGACTATTAATTTTAGCAACTGCTTCCTCGGCAGTTACTAACTTTTTTTTGTAATCATCTACCCAAGGCATTTAAACCTCCAAGATTAGTAAGAAGTGAGGAGTTAGGAGCAAAAAGAACGAACCGGCGAAACGGAGAAATGGCGACAGGGCGAAAATACCAATAGGCAGTCTTCAGTTTGCAGTATTGCAGTACGGCTGTATAACAGTGTTTACTATTCACCATTCACTATTCACTTTTTATTTGACAGGTATTTATCAATACTGGCTGCTGCAATTCGGGCATCGCCCATTGCCAAAATAACCGTAGCTCCACCACGAATAATATCTCCTCCAGCATAAACTCCTTTTATACTGGTAGCCATAGTGTCCCAATCAACTTCCACATTTCCCCATTTTCCAACTTTTAATTGAGGAGTAGTCTGTGGAATCAATGGATTAGGGCTGTTTCCAATCGCCACAACAACCAAGTCAGCATCCATGACAAACTCTGAACCTTTAATAGGAATAGGCCGACGTCTTCCAGAAGCATCAGGCTCACCGAGTTCCATTCTCAAACATTCCATAGCCTTAACCCGGCCTTTTTCATCCCCAAAGTATCTTATTGGGGTTGTCAAAAAAAGAAACTCAATGCCTTCCTCTTCTGCATGATGCACTTCTTCTGCCCTTGCCGGCATCTCAACACTTGAACGGCGGTAGACAATAGCCGCCATTTCAGCACCGAGTCTCTTGGCTGTTCGGACTGAATCCATGGCAACATTACCACCGCCAAGCACTGCTGCTTTCTTTCCTAAAAACACGGGGGTATCATATTTAGGAAATTCATAGGCCCTCATCAGATTTACCCGTGTTAAATATTCGTTAGCCGAATAGACTCCGATCAAATTTTCTCCAGGAATCCTCATAAAATTCGGCAGCCCTGCCCCTGACCCTATAAAAAACGCATCGTATCCCTCGTTTTCTAAATCTTTCAGAGTAGCAGTTTTACCCACAACAAAATTTGTTTTCAACTCAACTCCTAGTCGTTCAAGGTATTCCACTTCTGCTTGAAGGCTTTTTTTTGGAAGCCTGAATTCGGGTATTCCGTAGACCAGAACACCGCCTGCAATATGGAGGGCTTCAAAAATTGTCACCTTATGGCCTTTTCTTGCCAGATCTCCGGCTACAGTAAGGCCTGCAGGCCCTGCTCCGATAATGGCCACTTTCTTGCCAGTTGCCGGCGGTATAGGAGGGATATAAACATTTCCATTAATTCTCTCATAATCAGCAACAAACCGCTCCAAATTTCCAATAGCAACTGGAACACCAGTGGCTTTTTTTAGATTGCAAACAACTTCACACTGAGTTTCCTGCGGGCATACACGGCCACAGATAGCTGGAAGACTGTTAGTCTCTTTTATCATTCGAACACTCTGTTCGAAATCTCCTATCTCTATAAGTTTTATGAACGTGGGAATATCAATACCAACAGGGCAGCCTGTCACACATTGAGGATTAGCACAATCCAGGCATCTCTGGGCTTCCGCCTTAGCCATCTTAGCTTCCAAACCAAGGTTAACTTCATAAAAATCCTTGTTCCGTTCTTCAGCATCTCTCTCTGGCATCTTCTGGCGAGGAATCTTTATTCTTTCCTTCGCAGGTAGGGATTTGCGCAGCTCTTTGCGCCACTCTTCATTAAACGCGGTCCTGAGCCTTTTTTTGAGCTCCTGAGGCATTTCTTTTTTATTCTCACTCATGTTTTCTCTACTCTTTCATGTCTTAAGCTTTTAAGGAAAGGTTTCCTTTTCCCAGTAACATAAAGACTGAATTTCATCTTCAAAATAGGACTTCCTTCTCGAAAAAAGCTCATCCCAGTCGACTAAATGGCCGTCAAAATCTGGCCCGTCCACACAGGCAAATTTCGTCTTTCCGTCAATGGTTACACGGCATGCTCCACACATCCCGGTTCCATCCACCATGATAGGATTGAGGCTGACTACTGTCTTTATTCCATAAGGTTTTGTGGCTTCCGAACAGGTATACATCAAATAAGTACACCCTATAGAAACAACACGGTCGATTTTCTTTTCCTTTTTCACTATTTTCTCGAGTGTGTTTGGGATGTATTCCTTACAGTCGTAATAGCTGTCCCGAGCTGAAATAAAAAATTGATCGCTTACAGCTTTTAACTTATCTTCCCAATAAATTAGGTAATTGGCTTTAACATCCAAGAGAGTGATAATCTTGTTCCCTGCTTCTTTTAGAGCACGGGCAATGGGATAAATGGCCGCAATACCAAAACAGCCTCCAGCACAAAGGACTGTTCCGTATTTTTCTATTTCAGAAGGCTTGCCTAAAGGCCCGACAAAGACAGGTACTTCATCTCCTGCTTCGAGCATCGAGAGTTTGTGGGTTGAAGTCCCAACCACAAGAAACACCGAAGTAACAGAACCTTTTTTCTCATCCCAGTCCCCTATGGTTAATGGAATTCTTTCTCCACGCTCGTCAGGCATGATAATGACAAACTGACCTGGTTTACATTTTTGGGCAACCTCAGGAGCATGTACCTCCAGAAGATGAATATTTGGGACTAAGCGTTTTCTCTGCAAAATCTTTGCCATTATTTTCCTCTTTTAATTTTTACGGGCAGTAATACTAAAGAATGCGATGCATTAGACAAAGGAGAGACAAGTCGCGCCACAGAAATTGTTTCTTCTTCATTCCAGAGGAAGCTGGCTACTATTGTTCCTCTGGGCACTGATTCTAAAACTTTAACAATTCCCTTGACTTTTCCCTTCGAGGATTCAACCTCCATGGTTTCTCCATCTTTCAGCTTTGTTTTTTTTGCATCATTTGGATTTATTTTAAACCATCTTGAATTTCTGATTATTCCAAAGGCTTTGATTTCCTGACTCAAATCAAGATTTTTGTAGTAATCTAAATTGTAATCCACAAGCATAAGAAACGGATATTCTTTGCTGGTTTCAATGGATGTGGAAAAGAATTTTATTGGTACAAATTTCTTTTTTCCTTTCTTCTCCTCCTGAATAAAAAGTCTCTCACCTTTCTTCAACTTTTGGAACGATATACCTGAAAAACCAGGAATATTTTTAATCATCTCTTTAGAAATTTCTGAAGAGGCATTGTAGTTTAACTCGTTATGTCCCATCTTTTGTGCTAATTGAGAGATTATCCACCAATCAGGTTTTGCTTCCCCGAGAGGTTCAATGACTTTATTAAATTTCTGAATCCTTCCTTCAACATTGACAAAGGTCCCTTCTATTTCTGCAAAACTTGCGGCAGGTAAAACAGCATCAGCCTTTTTCATGTTTTCACTCATAAAGCTGTCTTGAATAACTAAAAATTCAAACTTCGCTTTCTGGGAATAGGGAATTGGGCTTGCCAGGTAAAGGGCTTTAACTTTTCCTTCTTCAGCATCCTGGATGATTCGCTTAAAACCTTTTGTGTTACTAGAACAATGGCGATTCAGCTCAAAAAGACCTCTTAGATTAGTTTCTAAGCCAAGAGGAACAAGCTGACCCTGGGTCTGAAGAGATAAATTCCAGAGGCCAGCCAAATTTTGGCTTCCCCACGGAAGCTGAGTCAACTCCATTCCAAATATAAAAACCGACGGCGTCTCCTTAATAAGAATCTCGGCTGCTTTCTTTATATTTTCCTCTTCAATGTCAGTTTTTTCAATGGCCTGAGATAAATCGAGTTCATCCAGAGAGCTTTTGAGATTTTTAAAACCTTCAATCTGGGCCAGATTTTCGACTTTGCTTTTGTCGATAATAACTTTAGAGAGAAAACTAAGCAAAAAGTATTCAGATCCAGGTTTCATCTTAAGCCAAAGCGAAGAAAAGCGGTTAAGGAAAAAATCGACTGAGCTCGCGACAATGAGCTTAGCTCCGTTATTAACTGCTCTTAAAACCTCGAGCCAAATTATTGGATGAGTAACAACGATATCGGCTCCAAGAAGGAATATGGTCTTTGCCTTGGAGATATCCTCAATTTTAAAATTCAAATTGAGCTCGAAACCATTTTTTTGAGCCAAATCCTGAAAAACTGCGTAAGATGAAAACCGGACAACACTGTCAATATTTTCTGTTTTCAACACATATTCCGCAAATTTATGAATAAGAAAATTGTCTTCGTTAGAGACTTGAGGAGAAGCAATCAATCCAATCTCTTTCCCTTTATATTTTTTGAGCTTCTTGGCAACAAAATCCAAAGCTTCTTCCCAGCTTACCTCTTCAAGCTCTTTATTTTTTCGGATCATGGGCTTGAGAATTCTTTGGGAGCTATAGACAGCATCCTTTATCGTGAATCGTCCCTTGACACAAGCCTGCCCTTGATTTACAGGCCCATCTTCGGAAGGGGCAGAGTTTAATATTCTGCCCTCCTTGAGTTCCATTTTAAGCTCACAGCCAATACTACAGAAGGGACAAATGGTTTTTCTCGTTTCATCAGGCAATGTCTCATACTTAAGGGCTCTTTCAGTTAAAGCTCCTGTTGGACACACGTCAACACAAGCACCGCAGAACTGACAGCCTGCCTCAAGAAGTGTCTGATCAAATACTGTCCCTATTCCTGCTTTAGAACCTCTAAAAACAAAGGAAACAGCTGATGATCCCCTTAAATCATGACAAACCCTAACACATCTTCCGCACAGGATGCATAAATTGTAGTTTCGATCAAAAAAAGGATCATTCTTCTTAACTTCATAATTTCTATAAACAGACGGAAACCTTACTTTATCAATTTTCAAAGCTTTTACGACATCCTGAAGTTCACAGCGGCCGTTGTTTGGACAAAGCACGCATCCTGTAACTTCGCCGACCTTCCTGATTGTTGACTTATATTCATCGCAATTTTCTTTCTCACTACAAATAAGACAGGCATTCGGATGTTCAGAAAGGATGAGCTCTAAAATCTGTTTTCTCATTTTTCTTAGCCGGGGAGAATCTGTCTTCACATCCATTCCTTCTTCAACATAAGTGCTACATGAGGGAACATATCCTCTGCGTCCTTTGATTTCGACGATACAAAGCCGGCAGCCACTGAAAGGACTCAAGCGAGAATGATCACAAAGTGAAGGGATATAGATTTCGTTTTCCCGAGCAGCTTCCAAAATTGTCTTTTTGCTCTCGATTCCAAATTTTTTCCCATCGATGAAAATTATCATTTTCTATCTCTTATCGAAGAAGCTTTTTTCAAAATTCTATCTCTCTTCTTACCCGTATATTTAGAGACAGCCCCTACCTTTGGAGGGCACACATCAAGGCAAGCACCACACTTAATGCATAGATCTTGATCAATCACATGCACCATCTTCCTCTCCCCCTTAATAGCGCTTACAGGGCAACTCTTTAAACATAAAAGACATCCAACGCACTTTTTTGGTTCTATGTAATAGACAATCAGGTCTTTACAGGAAAGTGCCGGACAACTTTTTTCTATGATGTGAGCTTCGTACTCATCTCGAAAATGCTTAATGGTTGTAAGTACGGGATTGGGAGCAGTCTGACCTAATCCACAGAGCGAACCTTCCTTTATAATCTTTGCCAAATCTAAGAGCTTTTTAACATCTCCTTCTTCCCCTTTGCCCTGAGTGATGCGCGTTAAAATTTCTACCAACTGTCTAGTTCCAATACGACAAGGAACACACTTCCCGCAGGATTCTTCCTGGGTAAATTCAAGAAAATACCGAGCAATATCAACCATACATGTATCTTCATCCATGACAATCATCCCGCCAGAGCCCATCATTGACCCAACTTTCGTGAGGGTATCAAAGTCAATACTTAAATCAAGCATCTCCGCAGGAATACAGCCTCCTGAAGGGCCTCCTGTCTGTACAGCTTTGAACTTTTTGTTTTCTTTTATGCCGCCACCGATATCATAGACAATCTCTCTCAGTGTAATTCCCATGGGTACTTCAACCAAACCAGTATTGTTTATCTTCCCAACAAGAGAAAATATTTTTGTCCCCTTACTCTTTTTTGTGCCTATCTGAGAATACCAGTCAGCCCCTTTGTTAAGAATCAAAGGAACATTAGCCCAGGTTTCCACATTGTTGATATTGGTTGGCTTTCCCCATAATCCTTTTTGAGCAGGAAAAGGAGGTCGCTGTCTTGGGAAAGCACGCCGACCTTCTATGGAAGCCATCAAAGAAGTCTCTTCTCCTGAAACGAATGCCCCAGCTCCTCTGAAGATATTAATATCAAAGCTGAATTCAGACCCGAGGATAAATTCACCCAGCAGCCCAAGATTTCTGGCTTGTTTTAAGGCTACTGTTATATTCTTAACGGCAAGAGGATATTCCATACGAACATAAATATATCCCTCTGATGCACCAATGGCATAAGCCCCTATGATCATGCCCTCAATAACGCTGTGCGGATTACCTTCTAACAAACTCCGGTCCATGTAGGCACCTGGATCTCCCTCATCTGCATTACAGATGACATATTTCACATCAGCCAGACTTTGGCGGCAAATTTCCCACTTAATCCCAGTAAGAAATCCCGCTCCTCCTCTTCCCCTAAGACCGGATGTCTTAATCTCGCTGATGACCTCTTCTGAAGTATAATTAAAGAGGACTTTCGTAAGAGCTTTATAACCATCCAGGGCAATATAATCTTTGACATCTGTGGGATCTATGAATCCGTTATTCCCAAAAATTATGCGCTTTTGCTTTTTATAAAAAGGAACTTCCTTTTCTTCAACTATTCTCTCACCTGTTCTGGGATCAACATAAAGAAGCCTGTCTAAGACTTTTTTATTAATTATGGTTTCAGAAATTATTTCATTTATATCATCAAGCTTAACCCTTTGGTAAAAAATTCCCGCAGGTTGAATGACAACAATAGGCCCTCTCTCACAAAATCCATGGCACCCTGTAGTTCTTACATTTACCTGGTTTTGCAGTCTTTGTTTCTTTATTGCATTCTTAAAAGCTTGAGCTATTTCTAAGCATCCATAGGCATGACATCCAGTTCCTCCGCAGATAGTAATGCAGGTTTTTTGCTTCTTTCTGGACTCTGCAACTTCAGTTTTTATTTCCTCTAACCTTGTGATGCTGATCTTATCCATTATTCAATACTATTCCTTGATTTCTTTTTTTATTTTTTTAATCAATTTATTGACTTCTCTTGTATTCATCTGACCGTGATAATCGCCATCAGAAATAACAATAGGACCTAAAGCACACGCACCTACACAATTGACAGTTTCTAACGTAAACAAATCATCCTCTGTCGTTTCTCCTGGCTCGATGCTTAACTGCCTTTTCAATTCATCCAAAATCATCGGAGCCCCTCTAACATGACAGGCTGTTCCCGTACATATGGTGACGAGGTGTTTCCCACGAGGCTTGAGACTAAAGGCTTTATAAAAAGTAAGCACTCCGAAGATTTCACTTTCAGAAATTTTCAAATGCTTTGAGATTGAAGATAAAGCCTGGGAAGGAATGTAACCATATTCTGCCTGGATTTTATGAAGAATATGAATAAGATCTTTTTGATTTGCTTCGAATTCGCTTAAATTTTCCATTTTAAACTCAGCCCCTCATAAAATGGACGCTAGATCTTTATGATGCATACTAAACCTTTCTGCAATACTTTTCCTAACTATATTTCCCTGGCAAACATATGCACCCCTTGCCAAAGTTGGATTCTCTTTCAAGGCTTTTTCTATCCCAAGTGCTGCTATTTGGAGCAAGTAAGGTGCAACCAGATTTGATAATACTTTTGTAGATGTACGGCTCACCGTAGATGTGATATTGGGAACACAATAATGAATAACTCCCTCATTTATATAAGTAGGATTCTCGAGAGTCGTCAATCGGGATGTTTCAGCACAGCCTCCTTGGTCGATTGCTAAATCAATGAGGACTGCACTCTTTTTCATAGTCTTGACCATATCCCGTGTAATCAAAACAGGTGCCTTTTCTCCTGGCCTCAGGACTGCTCCGATCAAGATATCTGCGATTTTTACCATCCGCGCCAAGTTGTATTTACTGGCTATAAGAGTTATTAATCTCCCAGAGGTCATCTCTTCCAATTCTCTCAGTTTTTCCATATTGCGGCTTAAAGCAATAGTATGCGCTCCTGCTCCAAGTAAGGCCTTAATGGCACTTCTGGCAATAACTCCACTTCCCACAACAACAGCAGTTGCAGGAGGAACGCTAACAACTCCACCTATGACTTTACCCCGCCCCCCTTGACTTGTCTGGAGATAATGACCAGAGACGACAAGACACATCTGTCCAGCAATTTCGCTTAAACTCTCGATAAATGGAAGGTCTTCATTATCTTCTTGAACGATCTCATAGCCAATCATGGTGATATTTTTCTTTAGCAGTTCTTCCACGATATTTTTCCGGGCAACAGCTAAATGATGAAATCCGAATAAAATCTGGCCCTTTTTTACTAATCCGCATTCTTCCTCATTAAGAGGCGAAATGTTTAGCACGATATCTGAACGGCCAATAGCTTCTTCTTTGGTAAAAACAATCTCTGCTCCCAAAGAAAGGTATTCTTCGTTGGTGTATCCTGCTTTTAATCCTGCACCAGCCTGCACATAAACCGTATGTCCCTTTTCCACTAATAAAGAAACACTACTCGGAGTTAATCCTACTCTGTTCTCAATCTTGGAACTCTCGTTTATTACTCCAATATTCATAATTTCCTCCAATCATAAAAAAGACTGAATATAATAACAAATTAATTTCTCAATTCAAATAAATTTGTTCACCAGAGATAAAAAAATAATAGTAAGGAGCAAAAAGAACGACTGGGAGAGGGGGAGACGACTAACTGACTAACAGATTAACTGACTAACTGGCTAACAGATAAACAGACTAACATATTACTTTATTGTCATATAAAAAACTTAAGGGTTAAAAACAAATAAAGAATATAGAATCCAAAGAGAATAACACCTTTTATCTTTCCCAATCGACAGCCGATTCGCATACACACCAGCATAACTGTGACCATTAGAATCATGTAAGGAAATGTAAAGTTTATGAAATCCAATTCGACCTTTATAGGATTAACAATGGATGAGACACCTATTATCCACAAAATGTTAAGAATATCAGCACCGATAATATTCCCCACAGCGATTTCTCCTTCTCCTTTAAGGGCTGCAGTGATACAGATACTTATTTCCGGAAGAGATGTTCCGATAGCTATAACTGTTGCGCCGATGATGGTTTCAGAAACAGAAAAATGCAAAGCTATACCTTTAGCAGCCCAAACAATAAAATAGCTTGTAATGACGATGCCTACAAGCCCTAGAATAAACCGATAGATTACACGCTTCAAACTGGATTTTTCTGATGGAGTAAGATTCTTTTTATTGTCGCTTAAACTATTATTGCTTTGCCCTTCTCTATCAAACCTGAAGTTTTTGTTTTTGAGAATTAAAATAAAATAAAGGCACAGGATAATAACAAGAATAAGCCCCTCTACCCTGCCAAATGTCCCATTCCTTGCCAAAAGATAAGCCAAAAAATCGATCGCCAGGAGAAAAATGCCGACAATCTTTAATATTCGGCAATTCACCAGAATAACTGTCGGAGCAAGAACTGCAGCCAGACCAAGGGCAATCCCATCATCACATATGACAGAGCCAACAGCATTTCCCAAAGCTATTTCTGGTTCACCTAAAGCGGCCGCCATCACAGAGACGCTAAACTCAGGTGCAGTCGTGGCCAGACTGACAAGCACAATCCCTATAACCATTTTGGGAATATTCAGAACCTTGGCTATACCTGAAGCCCCCGCGACAAAAAAACCTGCACTTCTAAACAGAACAACGAAAGAAACAACAAAAGAGAAAAAATACAAATAAATCATCTAAATGCTATTTTCCTGCAATTTTCAAAACCAAAAACTAAGTAAGGAGTAAGAAGTTAGGAGAAAATTATTTTTATTCTTGTTTACTTCTTACTACTTATTCTTTACTTTTCACTTTAAAACGGTCATTTGAATTTGTTTCGGATTTCAATATGTCGGACTTCGGATTTCCCAAACTATTGGGCATTTAGTCATCAGATTATCATACATATAACCCACACAAAATGAAAGAAAATCTCTTGATTTATCTCATACTGAGTAATGTGCTATTTTCTATAAACAATCTTCCCGTTAAATATGGTCATTTGAACTTTTGTTTCTTTAATTTTTTCAGGAGGAATTTCAAAAAGATTCTGATTGAGCACGACAAAATCAGCAAGTTTCCCCTTTTCTATCGAGCCTTTAATATCCTCGGAAAACTCTACATAAGCCCCATTTATAGTATATCCCCTGATAGCCTCCTCCAAGGAAATTTTTTGCGCGGGAATCCAGCCCTCTACATTTTTGCCGTCAAGTGTTTGACGCGTTACTGCAGCATAGATTCCTGTAAGAGGATTTAAAGGTGCAACGGTCCAGTCAGAACCACAGGCCAGGACAGTTCCTTTCTCCAAGAGAGATTTAAAGACATATGTATATTTGGCTCTCTTATGCCCAATCTTTTTTTCAGCCCATCTTCCATCATCAATGGCATGATAAGGCTGGACAGAAGCAATGACATTAAGCTTAGCTATACGTTCGATATCTTCAGGAATGAGATGCTGAACGTGCTCAATTCTCCAGCGCCGGTCTCTAGCTCCATTAAGAGTCATCACTTCCTCAAAAATATCAAGGATAATGTGGTTGGCTTTATCTCCGATAGCATGGATAGCCACTTGAAGTCCTGCTTTATCGGCCTGCATGAGCCTTTTTTCCATGATTCCCTCTGGAAACATATGAGAATAGAGCAGGCCTGTTTTTTCAGGATCATCGGTGTATGGTTCAAAGAACAGAGCAGTCGAAGAACCTAAAGACCCATCAACAAACCCCTTTAATCCCCCGATCTTTAAAAAATTGTTATTAAAAGGTTTTTTTAATTTAAGACGAACATAAAGATCGACTTCAGTTATGGGAATATAAACATAAAGGCGGGCTGTCAGTTTGTTTTCCTTTAAAAGCTCTTGGTAAACCTCAAAATTTGCAGCATTTGCCATATCATGAATAGAGGTCACCCCTACTTTATTGGCATATTTCAGAGCTAATTCCGCAGCTTTTTTCTTGTCTTTTAGCGAAGGCTCTGGTATGTGCTGCATGACGAGATTCATTGCTGCATCTTTTAAAATTCCTGTAGGTTCTCCTTTCTCAAAATCTTTGACGATCTCACCTCCAACAGGGGAAGATGTGTTTTTTGTTATTCCGGCAAGCTTCAAGGAGAGACTATTTACAAGAACCATATGGCTATCAAGGCGGCATACACATACAGGATTATGAGGAGTAACTGAATCAATCCATTCTTTATCCGGCAGAACTGGAGGATCAAACTGCTGATTATCCCAATCTCCATCAAGAATCCACTCTCCTTTTTCGATTTCCATAGTTTTTTCTTTGACCCTGGCGACGAACTCTTCCCGACTCTTCGCCTCCCTTAACTGAATGTTCGAGAGAGATAACCCTCCATCAAGAAAATGAGTATGGCAGTCGATGAAGCCTGGGAGGGCAAAGTCTCCTTTCAAATCAATTACCTGTGTATCAGCCCCAACCATCTTTTTTATCTCTTTGGATGAGCCAACTTTTAGGATTTTCTCTTCCCTTAAAGCTACGGCCTCAGCCAGAGGTTGGTCGGGATTTACTGTCCAGATAGCCCCATTGAGAAGAACAAGTTCCGCCATTCTTTTTTTTTAAGCTGCCTGGCAAGATACTCCAATCGCAAAAAATAAAGCCAAAACTACAATGCTTAGTCCTTTCATCTATACCTCCTAATTTCGTCTATTCGGTTTACCTGGTTTATCAAAACAAGTGACTCAGTGACACTGTAACACAGTAACTCAGATAATAATAAAAGCAAGACAAACTAAAGGGCAAGACAACGCTTTGCTGGCAAGACAAAGAGGCAAGACACATGGAAATCAAGGGACTGTCCCTGATTTCCATGTGTCTTGCTTGTCTTTCCTTTCCAACATTTTTATCATAAAGTAATCTTTGTTAAGTCCTCGGGTATTATCAGCTTCCCATTGTAATTCCTTCTAATCTCACGCTCAATTTCTGACATTGAATAATCCAATTCGCTAAAAAAATGACAGGGAATAAGGCATTTTATACCTGTCTTTTGGGAAATACGCCCGAGTTCAATAGAATTTGTATGCATAGAATGAAGAGAGGGGTATTTCCTAAAAAAACGCGATGGAGCACTGCAATCATGAACAAGATAATCTATTTCTGCAGCCTCTCGAAAAAGAGGAGGATGGATCGGAGTGTCTCCAGAATAGAGCAATTCTTTTTTTTCTTCTTCAAAGTAAAAGTGAAATGCCAGGGACGAATGACTATGAGGAACTTTCAGCGAAGTGCAGGATAGCGAAGATGCTAATTGAAAACTGTGTCCTGGATTTAAAGATACAAAATTAAACCTGAATTTAATTCTTTTATCCTGCAGATTAAACAAATCGAGTAATTTTTTGCAGAAATTGATACTTTCTTTCGATCCAAGGAGATTTACCGAGCATCCATCCAGCATGAGGCTGTGAACAAAGGACGGCAAGCCATAAATATGGTCAGGATGAATATGAGTTACTAATATCGAACTTACATCTCGAGGATTAAACTTCAGCTTATAAATTTTTTGGATAATGCTTCCTGGGCAATCGATTAAAATCAACGTTTTGCCAGAATCAAGAATAAAAGAAGTGTTATCCCTTTCTTTGGCCGCAAAAGCACCACCTGTCCCTAAAAAACAAAGTTTAGACATCTTACTAATTGGTCACTAGAAACCAGTCATTAGTCACTGGTAACCGGTCACTGGTGATAGGTATATTTATAGAAAAAAACTCCTATAAAATCAACTTTAATTAGTCTATTCGGTCTGTTCCGTCTGTTCGGTTTATCTGGTTTGTTTGGTTTATCTGGTTTATCTGAACCAGTTACTCAGTAACACAGTGACTCAGATGATAATAAAAGCAAGACAAACTAAAGGGCAAGACAACGCTTTGCTGGCAAGACAAAGAGGCAAGACAAGAAAATAAGTTAATGCTGAATGATTTTTCTGCTTACGACTTACGGCTTACGACTCACGACTTAACTGATTCTAGTTGACAGCCTCTACCTATTTTATGTAAAAAAAGGACATGAGAAATGATGAAATTAGTGTTTCCGCTCCAGGGAGAATATGCCTTTTTGGCGAACATCAAGACTATTTCGGCTTGCCAATTATTGCTGCCGCAATAAATCTGAGGATATTCATCAAAGGAAAAAAAAGAAGAGATAAAATATTCCAGCTCAGCCTTCCGGATATAGGAGAAGAGGAAGAATTTAACCTGGACAAAAAGCTGGTTTATGGCCAAGAAAGGGATTACCTTAAAAGCACCATCAATATTCTCAAAAGAAAAGGGATTCTTATCCCATCAGGATGGGACTGCCTCATTCAAGGTTCAATTCCTATCAATTCTGGCACTGCCAGTTCATCGGCTCTTGTCGTTGCCTGGTTAAAATTCCTACTTGAGGCAGCCAAAGATGAGAGCGCCAAAAATCAAGAGACAATTGCAGAACTAGGCTTTCAGGCAGAAGTGGCAGAGTTTCATGAGCCAGGAGGCAAGATGGATCACTATGCATCCTCCCTGGGAGGCATAATTTCTGTCCATTTTGATAAAACTTTAAAAGTCAAGAAACTAAAAAATCCACTCAAAGAATTTGTTCTGGCCGATTCTCTTCAGAAAAAAGACACAACCGGAATGCTTGGGTATATCAAGAATCATGTTCTTCAAGGACTAACCATCATCCAGAAAAAAATAGAAGGTTTCAGTTTAAAAACTCCCCTTGGCCAGAAAGAACTTGAGGAAATAGAAAAACTTTCTCCTGATGTAAAGAGGCTCTTAAAAGGCACTCTCTTTACACGTGACATAACCTCAGAAGGAAAAGTACTTTTCGAATCAGAGGAATTTGACCATAAACAGTTTGGAAAACTTCTTTCCCGACAGCAACAAGTTCTCAGGGACTATCTTCATACCTCCACGCCAAAAATCGAAAAAATGATAGAAGCTGCTCTAAAAGTCGGAGCTCTAGGGGCAAAAATAAACGGCTCTGGAGCGGGAGGATGTATATTCGCTTATGCTCCTGGAAGAGCAGAGGAGACTGCCGAAGCCATAAAAAAAATTGGCGCAAAAGTCTTTATAATCCAAGTCGACGAGGGAGTCCGATTAGAAGAAATGGAGACAGGATAACTCAAAACTGATTTCTGTTAGTCTGTTATTCGGTTAGTCGGTTAATCTGTTAATCTGTTAGTCAGTTGAATATTTTTATTAAAATAACAGACTAACTGTCTAACTGATTAACTGACTAACTGATTAACTGATTAATGGAAGTTGGTTTAAGGTTGAAAAACGGAATAGACCGAATAGACCGAACAGACCGTAAAGGAGGAAAGATGATCAATGCAACCCAAATAAGAAAAGGAATGATTATAAAAATCGAAGAAGAGATCTACAAAGTCCTCGAGTCCACCCATATAACTCCTGGAAAAGGACAGGCAATTATGCAAACAAAACTCCGCAAACTCAAGGATCAAACTCTATATGATTACAGATTCCGTTCGAAAGACAAAGTGGAACAAGCCTATCTTGAGGAAATCGAAATGGAGTTTCTCTATCGGGAAGGAGATGATTATATCTTTATGAGCCATAAAAACTACGAACAATTTAAACTTTCCGCAGAGACTATAGGCAGCGGAATAAACTATCTTATTCCCAACGTGGTCTTCTCTATAGAAATGTACAAAGGAAAACCAGTGGGAGCAAACCCTCTCTTAACAATAGATTTAAAGGTGGTACAAACTGAACCTTTCCTTAAGGGTGCCACTCAATCAGCTATCAACAAACCTGCTACCCTTGAAACGGGCATCACATTAACTGTGCCACAATTCATAAAAGAGGGAGACATTGTCCGAATCGACACAAGAGACAACAAATATCTGGAAAGAGTAAGAAGCAAATAAGCTCAAAATTAATACTTGTAAGCAGTAAGCAGTAAGCCATAAGCTGAAAAAATCATTCCCAATTTTCTTAAGGATTAAGGTTGAAGGTTTAATGTTTAAGGCAAGAATTGAGATTGGTTTAAGGATTAAGGTTTAATGTTTAAGGCAAGAATTGAGATTGGTTTAAGGATTAAGGTTTAATGTTTAAGGCAAGAATGGAAGTTGGTTTAGACAAACTTAAACAAACCAGATAAACCGAATAGACGGAATAGACTTATTAAAACGTGGTTCTGTAGACACCTACATTGCCATGGCTGTCTAGAACTTTGACAGCAATAAGGTTGTCAGAGTTAGGGGATAAAGTCACAGTTACATTGAATTTCTCTTGCTTTGAGTCACAAATCCCATCCTCAGGAAAAATATTTTGCCATTCATTCGGCCGGATGAGAAATTTGACTTCCTTGATGTAAGTCATCGAATCTTCAGCCAAAAAGGTTACATTAAGCTTATTTCTATCTTTTGCTGCTCGGAAATATTTAATTACAGGAAGAGAATTATCAATAATCATCGGCCGGCTGATTTTATCAGCTTTTAACTCCATTCCAAGGGGATTAGAAGGTGCATCAGAAGCCACGACCTTCACATAATAGATCCCATCAGGAAAAGACAAAGTATCAAAGGCAAAGATTTTATCTGCGCATCTCTCCATGAAAACTCTCCATTTGTTCTCATCCTCTTTTTTTATATAGATTGAATACAGAAGGTTATCTCCATTCTCATCAGCCGCTGCCCAGATAATAGTCTGGAATCCTTTTCTTTTGGCTTTCTTTGCTACAATATAACTCAAGGTTTTATCCTTGCTTTTAGCTTGCTCGGATAAATCCGAATTTATTCCCCATATTATTTCACCTTGTTCAGGCGGTTTTAGATACACTTCGTTCGAAGGAAGCAAATCTAACTTAGTTATTTCTGGAGCAAGATTTGTTTGAAGATAGAAAAGAAAAACTTCATGAAGATAAGGAGATATATTGCCAGACTGAATCTGAAAGATGGCTTTATACTGGACATAGCGGGCCTTAGGGCTTAAAATCTGTTCGCCTTGTATATTTTTATAAGGAGGAGACCATTCGCTCCAAGTCTTATCTACTTTATCAGTATTTCCACTTCTCGTCTGGAATTGGAGCCTCGAGCCAGGAGGAAGCTCTGCTTGCCATTTTATTCTTCCCCATGACGAAATGATTTTCGCATCCAGAACCTGACTGAAATACTCTCCTTTGAATCTTTGCTCAGGAAAAAGAAGACTCATGCTGGATGGATTGTTTGATAAAGTGTATATTTTTGAGTTAGAAGGAAGGAGGAGATAAACCTGTTCAGAATTTTTCTGAAGAAGGAGCGATGTTTTTTCATTTTTATCTATAGTATAAATTCGCCCTTTATTTCCAGTACCGAAAATAATTCTTTCCTCTCTCTCATTCCAGAGCAAAGTATAGATTAATTCCTCGCTGGAATACCAAAGCCTTTTTGCTATACCATCAGGATTTACTCTGTAAAGGGCCCCTGGCTGCTTCTGATTCATACTTGTAACTCCTTTGGATTGGACAGAAGAAGGGGTGACCGTGATGGTTATATCTGTATCTTCTTTAGTAGAAACTGGGATTGCTTCCTCTTTCCTTGGCCTGGTAACACTTCCTCCGGCTGCAGCATAGATATTTCCTTCCCTGTCTATAGCAACGCTCTTTATCTCCTCGAAAGGAGACTCAAACAGGATTGAAACTTTTTTCCCAGGCTTAATACGATAAAGGGCTCCTTTTCCCCCGCTGCCAGCAATCAAATCCCCGTTTCTATCATTCTTCAGACAGAGGATATGATTTTCCTCTGCTTTCAGTATTAACCTACCTTCACCTTGGCTATTTATTTCATAAATTCCCCCCTTTTCACCGACCGCAGCCAGCAAAAATCCTTTTTCTGTAAACAACAAATCCCAGATGTATTTTTCCTGGGGGTTAAAAAAAACAGCACGTTCTCCTTTTGCTGTGATTTTATAAATTTTGCCGTTTGGTGAAGTTCCTGCATAAAGATTTCCTTTTCTATCCTGGGCAAGACAGTAGATATCCATCTCAGGCACCTGGCAGTAAAGTTCGACTTTGCCGTCTTTATCAATTCTGTATATTTTTCCTCCATGTCCTGTTCCAAGATAGGCCACTTCTTTTTCCGTAAGAAGAAGAGACAAGTAAAACTCCTCCCCAGGCCCCTCTATTTTATCTTCCTTAGGAGAAAGAGAAAGAATACCATCAAAGGAGACAGATATTCCATCAAACTTGCCCTTTAGAAAATCCTCTAATCTCCGATGCTCCCACTTTTGTGGGATAACTCCTTGGAGCGCTTGCACCAAAAAGAACATAGCAGTAAAACCAACAATCAAAGTCTTTTTCATCCTTTCCATCTCCTATTAGATTCGAACTTCTTATTCATTTAATCTTAATGGGAATCAACGCTGCTCCTTTGAAAACATAATTAATAGGGAGTTGATATTCACCTAGGGTAGATCTAATGAGTTCAGTGGGGGCAGATGAAGCTGCTCGAGGAGAAGAAAACATGGATTTCATGGTCGGGGGTAAGTTTGGCATTTCTTCACCTTTAAGAAATAGGCCTGGCTTGGCAGCGAGTATTTTAAAATAAATGCGATTATTTTTCCTGAGGCTGCTTAATATCCTTACCAGTTGGTTTAAGCTACGTGGAACAAAAGCCTTAGTTCGATATTGGCTCATTTCTATCTGATGTATGGAGGCAGCATCACCAATGACAATATAGAATTCAGAGCCAGACTGAAGATGGGGAGCGGCAAGGCTTACTTCCTTGAGCATGCTTTCCCCTCTGAAATTCCTGGAATAAATCTTTATCTGAATCCTCTCACCAGGAGAAACATCATACTTGTCAAGCCAAACCTTTTCGAGATAGGAAAATCGAACCTCTTCAGCTACGCGTAAATTCAGGTCAATGCGATGAATGGCCAACTCTTCAAATTCATTGTTAGTCAAGAAAAAAACAACTGCTGAAACAAGGCTTGAAAGGTTTACGATGGAGAAATCAAAAGTCCCAGAAAAAAGGTCTTCGAGATGAATACTCATGCCGTTGTCTAAATAAACATTTCCATTCAGTTCGATTGTAAGGTCGCCATAAGACCTCTCTTCAACTGACATGATATTTGTCACAGCAAGATTAACAAGAGCTGGAGTCAAAATTTTATCATTGGAGATTTTTACTTTAAAATCCCTTATTTTGCCTTTGGCGTTTAACATCTTGAAATTGATAGGAATGAACTGAGGCATCTTTCCAAGCTCACCAAGTACACCTGAGGTTCGATCTTGAGAAAACCTCCCGACTATGATATCTGTAACGGCAACCCTGACGGAAGTAGAAAGACTGGGAATAACGGCTATAACCTTTGCCTTGGTCATGGCATAATCAACCGCACCTAAATTATATAGAGGGTGGCCAAAGGCAAGAATTCTGCTGCCGTCAACATAGGTCACTGTTCCCACGGCAGACATATTCATATCGCCACTTATAAGTTGAACACCAACCGGGGCCCCTTCTTGAAGCGTCATATCAGGAGGCGAAACCTCATCTAGAGACTGAGCAGAAGAGCCTGCTCTTAAAGGAATAAATCCCAGCTTCGAAAAAAAAGTCTTTGCCTTTTCAAACACCGGGGAAGAAAAACCACTAAAAACGAGAGGTATGCTTAGGGGTTTAAAGATTTGCCCTTCAGCGGCACCTGACGATCTAGCTTGAAAAAATTCCTTGTTTATTTCAAAGAGCTCTTCCAATGTAAGGTGCTTTTTTATTGGAATTCGTGGAGAAAAGGAAGACTTCGAAGTGTCTCCCTCTGAAATAGCCAGCATCTCAGCTATGGGAGTAATACCTGCAATGGCCTCTTTGGTAAAAGTTCCATAGCTATAGGCAACAGCCCCGATGAGCTTGCCATCCACATAAACCGGGCTTCCACTCATGCCCTGGATAACACCCGCTTCATCCAATATGCTATTTTTAAGTTTTGCCAATATCAAGTTTCTTTTAGGTTGAAAATTATGCAGAACCCCCAGAATTTCAACATCGAATTCTTCGATCTTACCACCCATAAAAACAGATTTCCCTTTGCCTTTCATCCCGGCTTTAATCTGGCTTACAGGAAGAATCGACAAAGAGCCTTCAACATTCAAACCGAATGTGAAAGTCAAGAGTAATATCAAAAAAAATTGTCCAACCTTTTTTTTCATAATTAAATCACATTCATCTATTTAATAATCCCCAGACTCTTTCCACATTCCTCAAAGCTGCTAAGAACGGTACCCAATTCTTCATCTGTATGCGTGGCAGAATAGCTTGTCCTGATAAGAGACTGGCCATGGGGAACAGCAGGATAAATCACAGGATTTGTAAAAATGCCATTCTCCCTTAGTAATCTCCATAACATAATAGCCAGCTCATCATTTCCAATGATGACTGGAATAATTGGCGTCTCTGTCGGCCCTGTGTCATAACCCATGGTCTGAAATCCGGATTTCATTTTTTTTGTAATCTGCCAAAGCTTTTCTCTTCTCTCTGGCTCTGTTTCAAAGACATCAAGCGAAGCCAAGACTGTAGCCACAGAGGCAGGCGTTGTGCTGGCGCTAAAAATTAAGGCCCGCGCATGATGTTTGATGTAAGAAATGACTTTCTTCTCCCCGGCTACAAACCCGCCCAACGAAGCAAAAGATTTACTGAATGTGCCCATGACCAAATCAACATCATCCTCAACATTAAAATGCTCACAAGTTCCTCTCCCATTTTCTCCCATAACTCCTATTCCATGAGCATCATCAACCATAAGTTGCGCTTTATATTTCTTGGCCAACTTAACAATTTCTGGCAAATTTGCAAGGTCTCCCTCCATACTGAAGACGCCATCAACAACAATCAATTTTGAATCATTTACGTCTATGGAGGAAAGTATCCTCTCTAGGTCAGCCATATCATTATGTTTAAATTTAAAGATATTCCCATAAGAAAGACGGGATGCATCCACAATGCTTGCATGAACCATCCTGTCAGTAATAATCGCATCTCCTCTTCCTACGATTGTTGATATTATCCCCTGATTCGTCTGGAATCCCGTGCTGAAAGCAAGAGCTGCTTCTTTTTTCATAAATTTGCCTAATCTCCTTTCCAGCTCAACATGAATATCCAGAGTTCCGTTCAAAAACCTTGAACCACAAGTAGCAACTCCATATCTGTCAACAGCCTCCTGTGCTGCTTTCATCACCTTGGGATGATTGACAAGCCCTAAATAGTTGTTAGATCCAACCATTATCATCTCTTTGCCGTTAACTTTTACTATATTTCCATTAACCTCTTGGATAGGAGTGAAATAAGGATACATGTCTAATTCTATGGCTTCTTCAGCTCGGATGAAGTTGTAACATTTATTGAAAATACTCACAATTCCTCCTTTCTAGGCATAATCTCATAAAAAGTTTAACAAAATACCATGTCAATTTAAAACTTCCTGAAACGATTTAGGTTTGACCGTAGCAGGCAATTTTCATACAATTCTACAAATGAAAGCCTTTGTCACTGGCGGAACCGGATTTATCGGAAGTCATCTTATCAATTATTTGATGAATCATAAAGATATTAATATATATGCCCTTGTTCGAGACCTCAATAATTTAAAATGGCTAAAAGGACTCAATATACATTTTTTAAAAGGAGATATTTTCTCTATCCCTTCTCTTCCTAAAGATATTGACTACGTCTTCCACATTGCAGGCTCTACTAAATCAAATAAATCGGCTGATTATTATACAGTAAACCAACAAGGAACAGCAAGCCTTTTTCAATCTTTTGATTCTCAAAAGATCTATCCAAAAAAAATTATTTGCCTTAGCAGCCTCGCAGCTGTAGGCCCTTCCTCTGAGGGAAAGCCAATCAAAGAAAACGACCTCCCTCATCCCGTTACACCATATGGAAAGAGTAAACTATTGGGAGAAACCGAGGCTTTAAAATTCATAAACAAGTTTTCGATTGTCATACTAAGGGCTAGTTCTGTCTTTGGCCCACGGGATGAAGACTTTCTATCCTTTTTCAGATTCATAAAAAAAGGAATCCTTCCCCGTATAGGCTCCAAGCAAAGGCTGTATAGCCTATGCTATGTCAAAGATCTTATAAAAGTCATGGATCTCTGTACAAAAAAAGATCTAAAAAGCGGAGAAATAATCAATATCGCTAACCCTAAACCTTACAGCTGGGACGAATTAGGAAAAGCAGCAGGACAGGCGATGGGGAAAACCTTAAAAAGGGTGAATTTTCCCCTCCCGATTGTTTATCTTATTGTTTTAATTTCTGAATTAGGAAGCAAAATTACCAAGAAACCGAGCGCTCTCAATCGTCATAAATACAAAGAAATGAAAGAGAGATTCTGGATCGCAGATGTAAAGAAAGCTCAGGAGAAGCTTTCTTTTTTTCCCCAATTTACCCTCCAGGAAGCGATCCAAGAAACTACAGATTGGTACTTCAAACACGGATGGCTTTAAACGGTTTGTCTGGTTTATCTGGTTTGTCTAAACCAGTGACACTGTAACTCAGTAACACAGATAATAATAAAAGCAAGACAAACTAAAGGGCAAGACAACGCTTTGCTGGCAAGACAAAAAAATAAGTTAATGGGGAATGGTTAATAGTAAATACTGCCATACTGCTGTACTGACAAACGCTGACAATAGCAGCGCTTTCATATAATCAATGACACCCTTTTCCTCACTCCTAACTTTAAGTTTAAGGTTTAATGTTTAAGGTTTAATGTAATTCTTCTTCGCATTAAACATTCTACCTTGAACCTTAAACCAGTTTCTCTTCTTGCATTAAACATTCTACCTTAAACCTTAAACTAGTTCTCAGTTTTGACTTTATTTAAAGAGGGAAGTTTATCTCTTCTTCTTAAATACAGTGCTTCGGGTATAGAAAGAGGCTGAAAATTTTGAAGTATTCTTCAGACACCACCCCTCTTTGCTAGAGCATGCAAAATATTTAATCTTTCCCTCAAGAGTATGATCGCCTCGCTTTGCTTCTAAATTAACAGTAAATGGAATTTCAATCGGATCTTTTAGATTCAAGTACTCCTTTCCGTTTTCCTCCAAAATTTCTATCTCTAAATCAGAGGCTGTAAAAAAATTTTTCGGGAAAATAAGTTCCTCAGAAGGACTAAATTCGATGATAAAAGAAGGTTGAGGAATGATTGTGATATTATCTTTAAGTGTAAGATTTATTATAACCTTTCCCTCTTGGCCTCTGGAAAGTCTTTTTGGACTTATAGAAGCTTCAATCTTCAAGATGTCCTCTTCTTCAGGGAAAAGGAAAAAGGAAAGCAAAACAACCATAATAGTAAGGAGAATATATCTTTTCAAAAAAACTCCTACGTCTTCCTTCTGTAACATGCATATTATGCTTTCCCTCTTTTTGAGTCAAGAAAATTTCGGCTTTATTTTTCTTTACGCATCTATTATAATTGTGCAATATCGAATGAAAATAAGATCAATTATAACCGGAACAGGTCAGTTCGTCCCTCCTAAAACTGTTACAAATTTCGATCTAGAGAAAATAATGAACACCTCTGATGAATGGATTCGCCAGAGGTCAGGAATTTCGGAAAGGCACTATGCTGAAAAAGGGATTGGAACTTCTGATTTGGCCTATAAAGCTGCTTTGCTAGCTATCGATGATGCCAAAATCGACAAATCAGAAATCGACTTCATCATCGCCGCAACACTTTCTCCAGACCATTATTTTCCCGGAATTGGTGTCCTTGTTCAGGCTAAATTAGGTCTTTCCAACATTGGAGCCCTGGATGTGAGGAATCAGTGCAGTGGATTTATCTATGCCCTTTCTGTTGCCGACCAGTACATCAAGACTCAAACTTTCAAGAAAATTCTTATTGTCGCCGCTGAGGTTCAATCGTCAAATATGGATTACTCCGATGAAGGTAGAGATATTGCTGTGCTTTTTGGAGATGGAGGTGGCGCAGTTATCCTAGAGGCCAATGAAAAAAACGATGAAAAAGGCATCCTCTCTACACATCTATTTTCAGACGGGAGGTATGCATCTGATCTATGGATGGAAAAACCAAGCTCAAAAGATAAACCAACATTCACTAAAGAATATTTTGAAAACAATAGATTTTTTCCCCGTATGAACGGCCGAAACGTTTTTATAAACGCAGTTCAAAAGATGCCAGAAGCCGTAAGAACCGCGTTAAATCATAACGGCCTCACAATAGAAGATGTAGACCACCTCATTCCCCACCAAGCTAATGACAGGATCAGCCTGATGGTCGCAAGGAATCTAAGAATTCCGGTCGAAAAAGTTATAAGAAACATTGACCGCTTTGGGAACACAACAGCTGCCTCAATTCCTATAGCGCTGGACGAAACTATAAAACAGGGAAAAATAAAAGAGGGCGATATAATCGTCCTTACTTCTTTTGGATCTGGATACACATGGGCTTCAGTAGTCATCAGGTGGTAACGATTACAATTTAGAGGGCAAAATGTTGCCTTCATTGAAGATCATATGATAGGATTTCAAATTAAAATTTTAATTTTGCACTTTTAAACAACTTAAAAAAAGTTTTTACTGAGGAGGATTTAATGAGAAAAACAACAACCCTACTATTCATTGTCATCTTTGCTCTCTTAGCCTCAAGCACACTCCTTTCTCAACAGAACAATGAAGATGAAAAGTTCCAGAAGACACTTGATTCTTTTTTCGATGAATTGTGGAAGTTTTACCCAACAGCCGCAACTATGGCAGGCTACCACAAATATGACAACAAATTAGAAGACCTAAGCAGCAAAAGCATAGAAAAACGCCATGATACTTTGGATAAATTCAATGAGGAATTTGTGACTAAAGTCGACAGGACGAAACTGAGCCCAGAGTATCAGATTTACCACCTGATGATACTAGACGCTGTGGAGAGTGAATTTCTCAAGCACGAAAATCTTCTTCCTTGGGAATATAATCCCATCTTTTATAATAATATTCTCATCAACTGCATCCGAAGTCTTCTGACAAAGGAATTTGCTCCTTTAGACACAAGCGCAAAGAATGCAGAAGCTAGATTAAAGGCACTCCTCAAGCTTATCAAACAGGCCAAAGAAAATTTAAAGACACCTCCTCAGCTCTACACAGAAACTGCCATCAAACAATTCCCTGCTATTTCAGATTTCTATAAGACCAAACTCCCTCAATTAATTGAACAAGCGCCCGCAGCTTCGAAATCCAAGCTTCAATCAAACCTGGCTAAAGTTATTCCTGTCCTGGAGGATTATCAATATTTTCTCCAAAATGAACTTCTACCACGCTCAACAGGAAATTTCCGGCTCATGGAAGCCCATGCAAGGCTCGTTCGGCTGACTTTCCAGAATGACATTCCTGTCCAGGAACTTGCAGCAAGAGCCAAAGCTGATGTTAACAACATCAGGAGGGAAATGGCTCTCGTTTCCCTTCCTTTCTTTCGAATAATGTACCCGAACTTAATCCTGGAGCAGATCACAGCCCAACGCGGAGAAGATGAAACTCAACAAATAGCGATTAAAGGTGTCCTAGATAAGTTAAAAGGAGAGCACACCACAAAAGATGATTTTTTAAACAAAATCAAGACCATATCAGAAGAAATCAAGAGCTTCATCACAGAGAACCAACTTGTGGAATTGCCTGAAGGAAGCATCAACATAAAACCAATGCCTCTTGAATATCAAGGAATTACCTGGACACGGCTCGTCTCCCCTCCCCTTTATGAGACATCAGATGATTTTTCTTTTGAAATCACACCAATTCCCGATGATTGGGATGAAGAAAAAACAACATCTTTTCTTGAAGAATACAACAATTTCTTACTTTATTTCTGGACTGTCCGCAATGTTTATCCTGGTTCCTATGTCCCCACATTCTACACCAGACAGAATGCCTCCCTCATCATAAAAATGTACTCCAACATGCCTCTAATCAAAGGATGGCCCGTTTATATTGAAGAGATGCTGGTTAAAAATGGATTTGGTAATTACGATCTCAGACTGCGTTTGAATCAGCTCAAATATCTACTGAGAGGAGCCATAAATTTTATCGTTGAATTCAATGTCCACGAAAGCTCTTGGACAAAAGAAGATGCCGTTGCTTACATGACGAGGAAGGGATTTCAGACGCAAGCTGAAGCTGAGAGAAAATGGAACCAAATTATTCTTAAACCAGGTGAATCAGCCTATGCTTATGTTGGTTTCCAGGAAATTTTGGATATGGAAAAAGAATACAAACAGCTTAAGGGCGAGTCATTCAGCCAGAGAGAATTCCTCAAGAAGCTTCTCAGCTACGGAGCCCTACCTATCCGCGAACTGAAAAAGAAGATTTTGGAATAAAATAAAAAGCAAGACAGGGTGAAAACGAACTGTTAATCTGTTAATCTGTTAGTCTGTTAGTCTGTTAAATATTTTAATTAAAATAACAGATTAACCGACTGACTGATTAACCAACCAACAGAAATCAGTTTTGAGCTTTGATTTTCCTCTTACTTCTAACTCCTTACTCTTTTCTTGGAGGAAAAAATGACGCTGTCTTTTGTTGACTCTCATGCCCATTTGAGCATGAAAGAGTTCAATGAAGACCGGAATCATGTTATCCAAAGGGCATTCCAAGAAGAGATAAGCACGATACTCTGCCCAGCAGAAATCACAGACCCCAAGAATCTCCAAATAACTCTTGATTTGACAGAAAAACACGAGAACATCTTAGCAGCAGCAGGTGTCCATCCCCATCAAGCAAAGGCCTATAACTTAAATTATGCCGAAAAAATGGAGGAGTTAGCTGAGGCAAAAAAGATTAAAGCCATAGGAGAAATTGGCCTCGACTTTTATTACAATTTCTCCCCTCAACAAGATCAAACTGAAGCCTTCCGCTATCAACTCAACGTCGCACAGAAAATGAGCCTTCCCATCATTGTCCACAGCCGGAAAGCTGGCAAAGAGATAGCCAGAGCTGTAGAAGAGGAACATTTCACCCAGGGAGGTATCCTTCACTGCTTCACCGGAGACTTGGAATTTGCCAAACGAATGATGAATCAAAATTTCTTCATCTCGTTCTCAGGAATTTTAACTTTTCCCAAGGCTTTCCTCCTAAGAGATGTTGCTAAAAAAATACCTTTAGAAAAACTTTTGATCGAAACAGATTCTCCATACCTTGTCCCTGCTTCCTTTAGAGGACGAATAAAAAGGAATGAACCAATCTATGTGAAAGAAGTTGCAAAAATTCTAGCTGAACTAAAGAATATAGCCTTGGAAGAATTGGCTTTGATAACATCGAAAAATTTTGAGTATTTATTTATGGTTTGAAATAAAAAACCTGAGATGTTAAGATAAAAGCTGCATATGAATAGGAATTAACAGACACTTACAAGTAAACAATGAAAAGATCCACTAAAGAATATATCAAAGCTAAAATGAAGCAGGATCTCTCCTTAAAAAATTTGTATTTAGATATTCAAAAAGATCTGGACGAGGTTGAAGAAGAGCTTAAACTTTTCTCTCATTCCTCAAATAAACTCATATCTGAAATAAGCACCTATCTCTTTCAAAAAGCAGGCAAAAGAATTAGGCCTGCTCTTCTTTTGCTTTGTACAAAATTATTTGGCTATAAAGGAAAAGAGCACATCTTGATGTCCACATTAGTTGAGACTATTCATACTGCAAGCCTCATCCATGATGACATAATTGATAACTCAGATGTAAGAAGAGGGAGGGAATCCGTTCATGCCAAGTGGGGCCCAAACGTTACTGTTCTCTTAGGAGATTATCTTTATATAAAAACTTTTGGCTTATCTCTCCAGAGTAAACATAGAGAGATAACACAAATCCTCACCGATGTTTCATCTAAAATGATCGAAGGAGAACTGAACGAATATTACATCAGTGGAAATCTGGATATTAAGGAAAAAGATTATCTAGACATCATCAATAAAAAGACTGCCGCTCTTTTCTCCGCTTCTTGCCGGATCGGGGGAATCCTCGGAAATGCACCAAAAAAGGAAGAAGATTTTTTAGCGGAATTTGGTACGAATTTAGGAATGTCTTTTCAGATTATTGATGACCTTCTTGACTATACAGGCGATGAAAAAACCCTGGGGAAACCTGTCCTCTCTGACTTGAATGAAGGCCGCATCACACTGCCTTTGATATACACACTCAATAATGATGGAAAGGCAAATCGAAATCGTATTACAAATTTGTTAAGAAAGAAAAATCTAGAGAAAAATTATAAAGAAGAAATTCTCGACATCATTAAGTCCAACGGAGCCCTGGATTACACATATAAGAAAGCCAAGGAATTTTCCCTCAAATCTAAAGAAATTATCAATCAACTCCCAAAATCTTCCCACCGTAATGCTTTATTCTTATTATCTGAATTTATTCTTGATAGGAATAAATAAAATTTAAGCAAGACAAATAAATTCAAAACTATGAGATTGCCATGTCGCTTCACTATTCGCAATGACATTCTAATTTTTTACCTTGCCTCTTTGTCTTGCCAGCAAAGCGTTGTCTTGCCTGTCTTATTTCCTTATCTAACTGACTAACTGAGTGGATAATGCTTGAAATTGAAGTAAAAATTAGAGTTAAAGATATCTGTTCCCTTGGTGAAAAAGTATTAGCTCAAGGCGCCCGAGTGGAAAAAGAACGGCATCTCGAGGAAAATACTTTATATGATTTCCCCTCCAATATTCTGTACAATAAACGCCAGGCTCTGAGGCTCCGAAAAATAAATAAAAAAGCTTTTTTAACTTTTAAGGGGCCTCCTTTGAAATCGCGAAAATTTAAAGTAAGGGAGGAATATGAAACAGAATTAAAAAACGAGAAGCAAATAAGAAAAATCCTGAAATCTTTAGGGCTTCTTCCCGTCTTTAACTATAAAAAATATAGAACAGTATACAGAAAAAAAAGATTGAAAATATGCCTTGATGAAACATCAATCGGTAATTTTTTGGAATTAGAGGGTCAGCGAAACGAAATCGTTAAATTCGCAAAGGGTTTAGGTTTCTCAAAAAAAGAATTCATAAAGCTGGATTACATCCAACTTATGAACGATAAACAGGAGAAAACGTAAATTATTAATTCTTCTTCTTTTTTTTAGGCCCCTTTTTTAGATCATCTTTCTGTCCTTTATCATTTTCCTGTTCTTCATCACCTGCACCTGTTTTCCCTTCAACTGTTCCACTCCCTTTTCCAACTTCTTCTCCAATAAACATTTCCTCATCTGGCTCATGAAATGATTCCTGCTTGTCTTGGACAATTTCATAGTCGATTAACCCTTTTTTCACTTCTTCCTGAGCAACGCGGATGAGGTTTTTTGATTTGGATTCTACACTAGGCTTTGCCCCTCTTAATAATTGCTTTGCTCTCATTGAAGCTAAAATGACAAACCTGAATTTACTGTCAATATCACCGTAAGTTTTCAACTAACTTCTGCTCCTCAAAAAGAATCTTTCGTATAAGCCTGTAAGTTAACAAAATATTCAAAGTAATTCAATACATATTTTGTTACAAAACTCTAAACTCATACAAAAGTAAAGAGTAAGGATTTAATAGTAAAAGGCAAAAAACTCAATTTTTAGAACTAAGAGGTTGTTTTAAGATAAAAATTGAAATTTGAAGGCAAAAAAAGTAAAATTTTTAAACCTTCATTAAATTTTTTTCGCTTGATAATTAAATATTTTTTTAATAAATTTATATTTACTAAAAAACTTTTTTTGTGATAGAGTGATAGAATAGATGACAACGAAATTGTATGATCAAAGAATCAGCAATTGGGGCAAAAATAGCAGGATTAGGATGAATTCAGAAGAAAAAATACCCATATTGTCTTTTCACGAAGGAAGGCAAAAATCAATCTGGGCTGTTGGTGGGGGGAAAGGGGGAACTGGCAAAAGCTTTATTTCAGCCAGCTTGGCCATCCAGCTTGCAACTCACGAAAACGATGTCGTTCTGATCGACGCTGACATGGGAGGGCCAAATCTACACACATTCTTAGGAATGAGGGAATCAAATTTAGATTTGGGAGATTTTATTACAAACAAAGTTTCAAATCTCAAAGATACTATGGTTTTAACCCCTTTTGACGGATTGAAATTGATCAAAGGAACGGACAATGTACTCTTTATGGCAAACCTAAATTATTATAAAAAGCTTAAATTAATAAGACACATAAAAACCTTTGAAGCAAAAAGAGTTATCATCGACATTGGAACAGG
>DAOVDU010000100.1 GCA_030669305.1 Candidatus Aminicenantota bacterium | reverse complement strand
CTCGTCATTCCCACGAAGCTTGTGCCTGCGGAGGCAGGTAGTGGGAATCCAGTATTTCTGGCTACTTCAGGCTTCTGGATTCCCGCTTCCGCGGGAATGACGGTCATCTTTGCGACATCACATAGATGACAGGACACTAGTCTAGTCTTTCTAATATTATTGCTACTCCCTGTCCTCCTCCGATGCATAAACAGGCCAAACCAAGATTTTTATCCCTGCTTTTAAGGGCATAAAGCAAAGTGGTCAATATTTTCACACCAGTAGCGCCAATAGGATGGCCAAGCGCAATTGCTCCCCCGTGAACATTAACCTTAGTGCGGTCCCATTTAAGTTCTCGCTCTACAGCTAAGACTTGAGCAGCAAAGGCCTCATTAAGCTCGATAATATCGATATCGTCTAGCGTAAGTCCGGCTCGATCCAAAGCATTTTTAACCGCTGGTACAGGGCCTATCCCCATTACTGCCGGGTCAACTCCTGCATGAGCATAGGAAATTATTCGAGCTAAAGGCTTGACTCCAAGCTCTAAAGCCTTCTCCTCTTTTATAACCAAGGCCGCAGCAGCAGCATCACAGAGAGCACAGCTGTTTCCTGCAGTTACTGTTCCATCCTTTTTAAAAACAGGAGGAAGCTTTGCCAATTTTTCAACTGTGATTCCCTCCCTTGGAATTTCCTCTGTATCAAAGATTTCTGTCTGTCCTCTTTTTACAGGTACTTCAACAGGAAGTATTTCCTCCTTGAACTTTCCCTCTTTTACGGCCTCGACAGCTTTATTCTGGGATTCTACAGTAAAAGCATCTTGTTCTTCCCGGCTAATGTTATATCTTTCAACGAGTGTTTCTGCTGTCACTCCCATAAGATGGCCTGCCAGCGGACACATGAAACCATCTCTATGCAGGATATCGACAAATTTGCTATCTCCCATACGATTTCCCCACCGGGCTCCCTCAGCAATGTATGGCACCTGGGTACTATTTTCGGCACCTCCAGCTAAAACAATCTCTGAGTCTCCTGCTTTGATCAATTGGGCAGCAAGAGAAACAGCTCTCAGAGAAGAACCACAGCGTTTGTTCACTGTAAAAGCAGGAACTTCAAAGGGCAATCCACTCTTTACGGTTGCTAGACGTCCAATATTTGGACCCAGCCCAGCTTGCCAGCCTGTACCAAAAACAACTTCATCCACTTGTCCAGGTTCAATCCCTGCCCTTCTAACAGCTTCTTTCAGGATAAGAGCCCCTAACTCTACAGCAGAAACGCGCTTAAAAGAACCCCCGAACCTCCCTCCAGCGGTTCTGACAGCGCCAGCAATTACGATATCACTCATAAATAACCTCCTTCTTAATCAATTTAGACTCATGACTTGAAAATTGATGTAGAGATTTTCCATTATAATTAGCCTTAATTAAAGCTGTCAAGGCTATAACGGAAATAAAATTCCAAAACCTATTTTGGTTTAAGGTTTAACGTTTAAGGTTTAAGGCATTTATATTTATCATACAGTGAAGTACTCCCTAAAAAGTTGCAAAATAACATAAGAGACATATAATTAAGCTGTCATCTACGCCCCTTTTTGTCATTCCCGCGAAAGCGGGAATCCAGGACTATCCGCATATGCTTTTATACATATACTTTTATATAAATCAACCTAAGGCTGATTTTCTTTTTCAATTACTTGTAACCTCCAAGCCCTTTTTCTAGATTCCTGCTTTCGCAGGAATGACATTCTAAAAATAAAGGCATTCATTTTTGCAACTAAATGGGAAATGATCCAGAAATCCTGACTTATTCTTCTGTTTTTTTTGTCCTTTTGAACAATCTCAAAAGATCATATAATTTTCCTTTGACGTACCCTTCCCGGATGAAATAAGGCCCTTCTTCAGGTTTGATCCATTTTATGTATTTCCCCTTTTTTAGACCATGAGGATCTTCGGCTAAGCCGATTCTGAAATCTCCTTCTTTTGTCTGAATTATGGCTACATTGACTCTTTCCTCATCTAGAGATTTATACTGAGTAGCAGCAATAATCTTATCTTTCCGAGGAGACTTTTTGTAGATCAACTTTTCTACAGGAAGGGATTGAGGTAAATTTTCTTCTCTGAGCCCTTCACGCCTTCGAGTTGATTCTATTTTCTCAATAATACCAACAATACACGTATTCCCGAATCCACTCATGTTAAACCATAGTCCATAATTCAACTCTTGAAGCTCCCCCTTAAACATATCTTTATATTGGTTGTGACCTCGTAATTGCCAGACTAGTTCCACAAGCTGAGCTCCTCCCGAGGCTCCCAGGGGATGGGTTCTTGCCAAAAATCCACCCGAACGGTTTACAAAAACCCTCTCTCCTTTCTTATTTTTTTCTTCAAGAACAAATTTATGCCCCTGCCCTCTTTCGGTTAAACCTAAATCCTCAGCCGCAATCCATGGTACAGGCTTAAAAGCATCATGAAGTTCACAGAAGTCTATCTCATGGGGATTCAAGTGAGCTTCTTTGAAGGCATCTCTTCCTGCCAATACAGTCGCTTCATGGGAAATTAAAGTTTTTCGCTCTGCGATTTTGATATTATCAAAGGCGGATTTGACACTTGTTAATTTAATGTCTGTGGGAAAGGGAACAAGATAAGCAGCTCCAGCCCCATTGTAAGACCCGCTGCAGTCAAATTTTGTCAGCGGTTTGGCAATAATTCTGTTGATTTCAGGATTTTCATACTCTTCCCGTGTGATTGGTTTTTTAAAATAGGCGACTTCATTCAGGGCACCGTATTCGAGGCTCTGAACACTCATCTCAAAGCTTATGTTTCTGAATTCTTTTTCAGAAATCTTATATGCATCCATGTATTCATACGAAGCCAAGGCAGCTATAACAGACATCTCACCTAATCCTCTCTCTCTTTCCTCTTCAGCAATAACTGTAGAAATTTGGGAAGGAATCTCTTCATTCTTTAATTTACCCTTCATTTTTTCGCCAAAACAGACTAGGACTTTTAGTCCAGATGAAGTTAATCGTTTTCCCAGCTCGACTGCCGCTGCCCCTGTAGCTGATCCCATCTCAACATGATATATTTCCGTATTTCTTGACAAACCCAGTTCAATTCCCACGAGGGAGTCCAGTCCTGTCTGTCTTGCAAAACCTATGGGGTCCATGCTGCCAATGACTAAGCAGTCAGGGACAAAATCTGAAGTAAATACAGAAGAATCCTGAAGGGCCTTTTGGCAGGCATCAGCCAACATCACTCCAATGGGTCTAAAATCCTTGCCGAATGGAGTCATGCTGACTCCTGCTATATAAACATCACACATATTCAGCTTGGCTCCTTATCACCAAACAGTTAAAAAAATACTAAATCCGAAATTCAAATATCTAATGTTTCATTTTAATTATAAAATTTCCAATGACAAATTCCAACCAAATTCCCATAGCTCTTGACAAATTTCCTTTTTTATAAATATATAATGAAATCTTGGAGCCTACTTTTTCAATTAAAATCTTTGAGGAGGGTTCAAAATGAGAAACTGTGTGGTTATTGGCGCCGGACCCATAGGAAGTATTCTGAGTGCTCATCTCCTGAAAGCAGGAATAGATGTTATTATTGTGGATATTTTGAAAGAACGACTGTTATCCATAAAAAAAAATGGATTGAAGGTTAAGGATTCGAGATCCCTGACAATAGGAGACTTTGTTGTATTCCCAAAAAAGCTTCTATTCTCTTCAAAGGAAATAAAAATAAAACCTGATTTTATTTTTATCTGTACAAAAGCCTACGGCCTTATGGATGTTATCTCTGAATTTTCTGAAATTTCCCCTTCCCTTCCTAAATTTGTCGTTTTCCAAAATGGGCTCGATAACGAGGAACAGGCGGCAAAGGTCCTTGGAAAAGAAAATGTTTTAAGATGTATATGTAATTATGCAGGAGGAATGGCTTCAGATACTGAGGTAGAAATCGCATTTTTTAACAAACCAAACTATATTGGGGTTATGGATAGCAGAATCATTCAGCAGGCTCAAGAAGTTGCAGAAATTCTCACAGGAGCAGGTCTTGAAACAGTGTATACGGACGATATAAAAAAACTCGAATGGGAAAAGGCCATTCTGAATGCATGCCTGGCTCCAGTTTCAGCAGCAACAGGACTCACAATGAAAGAGATTATGGATTATAGTCCATTGAGAGAAATGGTAGAAGCACTCCTTCTTGAAGGTATAAAAGTTGCGGAAGGAATAGGTATAAAATTTTCCGATAATTTCTTTGAATTTTGTCTGTCCTATCTATGTAAAGGCGGGTATCATAAACCCTCCATGCTGCTAGATATCGAAAGAGGAGAAAAAACAGAAATAGATTTTCTCAACAGTAGAATTGTTGAATACGCAGAAAAATTTAATATATCAGCTCCATACAACCGGATGATCACTGCAATAATTAAGGGTCTCGAACAAAAATAAGAGGGGGTTGCGTCTCAACATTCAACAAAAAAATTTGAAAATAAAATTCCAAATTACAAACAAATCCCAATATCCAAAATTCCAAACAAATTAGTTTAAGGTTTAACGTTTAAGGTATAAGGTATTTATATTTATCATTTAGTTCTTAATCCTTTAACATTTAACATTCAACCTTAAACCAGTTTCTACTCTTGCCTTAAACATTAAACATTCAACCTTAAACCAAAATAGGTTTTGGTCATTGGAAATTGGAATTTATTTGGAATTCGGTGCTTCAAATGCAGCTCATTTTACATTTTTTTGGCATGATTCTTGCACATAGATATTTCATGGTAGGAGAAAATGCAATCACTTCAAAACATAGATTATCAAATCCAAATAGAAGAAGCTTTGAAAAGGGCAAAGTGTAAAAAAGTTTTCTATTTGTACGACGAATCAGGGAACAGGCAACTATTAGGTGTATTCAGTATGAAAAAGGCTTCTCAAATCAAAAAATGCCTTCAAAACAAAAAATTAATTGACCGTCTAGCTGAATTTGAAATAAGAACAACCGAGCCTGACAGTAGTTTTAAGTACTGATAATTACTTTTTTCACTGATCTTTCTAGGCGGGACATACATTTCACCATTTAAAATCTCATATCATTATATTATTGCTGTTAGTCATTAACATTGTACATTTTTTTTACAATTTACAACAAAGGCTCTAGAATACGATTTTAAATTTTGTCCCGTTATTCCTTCTAAGTTTAATTGTTCCGTCAAGCTGTTCCACCAAATCTGTTACTATTTGCATCCCCAGCGTCTCTGTCTTATGAAAATCCAATCCATCCGGAAACCCAATCCCTGTATCTTTCACAATTAAAATATACTTCCCTTTTCCATCCGGATGCATCTTTATATCTATCTTTCCTTCCCTGCCATTTGGAAAAGCATGCTTCATCGAATTCGATACAAGCTCGCTTATGATTAAACCACATGGAATCGCTCTATTAATATCAAGATGAACATCTCTTACTTCCATCTTAAAATCAATACCATTTACACCAACTCCATATGCAGAAAATAAATGGCTCTTCAGCCTCGCTATATAATCAGAAAAATCAATTCTTGCTAAGTCTTTGGATTGATAGAGCCCTTCATGAATGAGGGCCATTGATTTTATACGGTACTGACTTTGCTTAAATACTTCAAGAATCTCTTCGTCTTTGATTTTCCTTGACTGAAGTCTAAGTATGCTCGATATAATCTGCATATTGTTCTTAACGCGATGGTGAATCTCCTTGAGGAGAACCTCTTTTTCCTTGAGCGAAGATTGGATTTGTTGCTTACTCTCCCGTAGAACCTTTTCCACCCTTTTGCGTTCTGTGATTTCTTGCTGAAGATTCTCATTAGCAGCCTTTAAATCGTTGGTACGTTCTTCTACACGCTCTTCAAGTTGCCTAGATCGCTCTCTGATAGTACGTGTTCTATTCTGATAAATCGAGGCTAACAATAATAAAATGGCCATGAGGACAAAACCTCTAAACCACAAGGTCTGCCAAAACGGAGGAGTAATCTTTATTCTTAATGACACTCCCTCTTCATTCCACACACCATCGTTATTCGATCCCTTTACTTTAAAAATATAGTTTTTAGGAGAGAGATTGGTGTATGTTACAAAGCGTCTATTTCCTACATAATTCCAGTCTTTTTCAAATCCTTGCATCATATAAGCATACT